>JABRVX010000013.1 GCA_039961735.1 Fimbriimonadia bacterium | reverse complement strand
CTTGGTGACGACGCTGCGTCCTGTAGCCGCGGGAACTAGCGGAGGCGTGACCTTATCAGGCTTGGCCGCTTCCGGACTGGGGGCTATTGTCGTCGCCGCCTGGGGGCCGCACGCGGTTACGGTCGGGGTCATCGGTTGGTGTGCTGCTCTGCTCGACAGCGTTATAGGCGCGGTGCTGCAGGCTCGGTTTCGGTGTGGTACGTGCGGTGAGACCGTCGAGACGCCCACGCACTGTGGTGGCAGCGCTACGCGGATTGCTGGGGTGAGTTTCATCTCCAACGACGTGGTGAACTTGCTGGCGACGTTGATTGGGGGTGTCGCCGGATACGTTCTGGTGGCACGATAGACGCCTGCGCCGGTCCGGTATCGCGGGCGGCGAGTCTGCGGCTCGCCGCCCGCTTCTCCTTCTCGCAGGCTCGGTACTAACGGCTCTTCTTCATCGCCGCAAGCTTCTGTTCCAGCAGCTCGGTCAGCTCCGCGAGCGTGAGGCGCGGCTGCATCAACGGTTGGAACTGCATGCCCGGCTGCGGCGCTAGTCCAGGACCCTGTACACCAGGTCCGTCAGGAAGCGTCCTCTGCCCCCCTGGTGGCGGGCCTTGTGGTTGACGCTGCCCTTGCTCGAGATGCGCTCCAGGAGTGGGTGGGATCATGCCGAACCCCTCGTCAGGCTGGTCTATCGGCTCCGGTACACCCGGAGGCCTCGTCACGCCCTCGCCGGGACGAACGAAGTCAGGCTGTCGCCGATCGGGGCCCGTAACGAGACGGCGCAACCCGTCAGCCTTCAGTGGCCCAATCGCCCTCGACAGTGCATCCCAGCCCTGCGCCTCGGTCCGGCGGTATTCCTCGGCTAGGCGACGCATAGCCTCCGCGGTTTCCGGCAGAGGTGGATCCTCCGGGCGGGCCGCAAGGAGCGCCTTGATCTCTTGATCTAGCAACTGTTCCGTCTGGGCACGAAGCCTTGCTTCGGCATCGCGAAGCGCCCGGACGTGCGACAGGGCTTTCTCGACGTCTTCCACCGTCATTCCGAGCCGGTGCATCTCGCGCAAAGCCGCGAGCTTGGTGACCTTCTTGGCCATCTCCGGTTGCGGCGGCATCATCATGGGTTGACCGGGCTGGCCCCTCTGCTCGAGTCGCGGCTGCTGAGAGGCCGCGGGCAGTGTCAGCGCCATGATGCACGCTGCTAGGATAATCCGTTTCCACTCGGCACGTTTCATGTTTCTGCCTCCTCCGGGCGGGTGTTAGGTCCATCCGCCTGTGTTAGGTATTGCGAGTAATACGTAACCGCTTGGTACACATCTCCCGCCGCCTCGGCGGTATAGCCGGTGGCATAGGCGAGGTTCGAGTCCTGTGCGCTCTGATATGCGCGAGCATAGGCGTCCGAAGCATGTGCATACGCGCCGGCCTCTGCATACCAGTCGCCCCAATCCTCCCATGACACGCTTACGGCGGGGGTGTCGGTATCTCGATCAGCGGTGATCGTGCCGGTGGGCCCGCCAGGTGTCCTGCGCGCACCTGCCACCACCTTTCGATGGGGCTTTCTAGGTGGTGACGGCGTGCGGACCGAGTCCGTCACAAGCTGTTGCGGCACCTCGTTGGGCTGGGCGATGGCGACTTCAGGGATTACAGGGCTCGGTGCCGGTTCGGGTGCGGGGGCTGGCCTGTCGACGAGATCTTCTCCTCTGGTTGGTGACGACGGCGTCGGCCGGATCATCCACCATGCAAAGAAAACTAACAGCGCAATCAGCGCAACTGCTGTGGGCAGCGGCAACCACGATGCTGTGTGTGCGGGCTGGTGTTGCTCGTTCAGTCGGCGCACCGTGCGCGTCACGAAATCGGGAGAAGGCTGCTGCACCGGCAGAGCCCGCGGTAGGTCGTGTGCAAGTGCACTCAGTGCTTCCCACTCGCGGGCGCACTCCGCGCACTTTGCCACGTGCGCCGCGAGCCGCCTATCGGCCGACAAGTCCTCGCCCATCGCAACTAGCCGCGACAGTCGAATGCATACTAGTCTGCAAGTCAGTTTCATCGATTCACCTCCCCACTGCTCGCCGCAGCCTCCGCAGCGCCCCGGCTATCCGCCCCGTGACGGTGCTCTCGCGCAGGCCCAGGGCTTGCGCAATCTGGCGCACAGTGCAGCCCGAGGCATAGTGCATCTCCAACGGCACGCGTTGGTGGTCGGGCAAAGCGCCAATCGCCTCCAGGATGAGCGCACTTCGCTCTTCCCGCAGTGTGTTCTCCTCGGGCGAGGGCGCATTGCTGCGTAGGTTGGGTGTGAGGGGCACGGACTGTCGTACGCTCCGTCGGCGCAATAGGTCGTGACAGTGGTTTCGGAGGATCCGCATCAGGTAAGGCAGGAACCGCATCGCAGGGTCGAACACCGATAGGGCGCGATAGGCGCGAACGAACGCCTCTTGTACTGCGTCCTCGGCCTCCTCGGGATTCCGCAGCCTTGCGAGGGCATAGGCGAAGGCGAGGTCGCGGTGGCGCTCGACCAGGAGGCTAAAGGATGCGGTATCACCCGCCTTCGCTGCCCTGGCCAGCGTCTCGTCCGAGACTTCGCTGTACGCTTGTGTCATCGCATAGCCTGTCATCAGAGCCCTCCGAACCCGCTGCACGCTGTGCGTCACGGACGTTCGGCTTCCCTGATCCTTACGCGCGATGGCCCATTATGAAACAGGGCTACGACCCATCATCTGATTACACCGCACGGGTGCTGGGAAAGCGCCTCGCCGAGCTCGAGGCAGGGAGTTTCGTTGGAGAAGGCAGTGCGTAGATTCCCTCAGAGACCGGCTCGAGAGGAAGGTGCGCGGCAGCGCACGACGAGGCCGGGAATGTTGGGAGGAGATGTTATGAGAGGTTTGAGAAGTAGGAGCCGCTGGGGCGCGCTGCTGCTGACGACGGCGCTTGCCGCGGGAGCGCTTGCCCAGGACGGCCCGCCACCCCCGTGGTTCGAGAGCCTGGTGAAGGGCTCGGGACATCTGGTAGGCGAGGCACCGCTAGGCAACTTCGAGATGATGGCGATCAAAGGGCCGGGCGCGCCGGTCGGATCCATGCTGTTCGTCGGTCATCCGACGGACGCGAATCAGCCCATCGTGATTGCGATGCGTGTCGTCACCGCTCTGGCAGTAGAAGGCCGGGTGGGCCGCATCGAAGGCGAGGGCACGCTGAACGGCCAGGCTGCGAGAGTTGTCATCGAAGCCGAGGACCTGGTTGCGCCCAATGGCCCGAGAGACGCGTTCGACCGCCTGAGCATCAAGGCTGTATCCAGCTCGGCTGAGATTGTCGTGGCCGGGACCGTGCGCGGTGGCGACATCTTGGTAGTGATACCGCCGCCGCCGCCACTCCACGAGGTGCGTGGCGGCGGCGTCATCGCCGTGACCAACGCGACGGTTGGCATGCTGGACGTTCGCGCCGCACTGCGGGTGGATCCGGATGGCAACCCGCTCATCGAGGGCGCCTTCACGTTCAAAGAGCACGGCGCGGACCGCAACCGTCCGAAGAACGTGGTGACCTCCAAGCGACTGATCGAGATGGTGGTGGAGAACCGCAAAGCCACGATTCGAGCCGAGGTGTTGTTCAACGGCAGGCCCGCCCTCGCGGTGTTGGCCATAGAGGACAACCGCGGCCCGGGCGATCCGGACGATACCCCCAAAGATGCCTTCCGGCTGACGGTCCGCCGCGGCAACGAGACGTTGTACGAGGCCGGCGGTCCACTCGTGCAGGGTGACCTGTTCGTGAAGTAGGCCTGCAGAGGGCTCTCTTGATTGCAGGGCGCGGCGTAGGCCGCGCCCTGCTGCGCGTCAGTCCCACCTTATTGCGTGCGACGGTTCACAACGATGCTCTACAAGAGCCCAAGCTCGCGCATGCGGAGAGGCAAGCATCATGAAGTGTCATATTCGCCATTCAGTTACTAGGGTCAGCAGCATGCGGGAGGTCGCGGCACGCGGCAGCCGCACGCCGGGACAAACTGCACGCGGCCCTAGACCGAATGACGCTTTCCAAACACCATGCCGCACTAAGCGACTTCTATCCAGCCGATTCACGCTTTGCTTCAGGCAAAAGTTCGTCCATGATCTCGAACGCGTAGCGCATATGCGGGATGACGATGGAGCCGCCGATCACCAGCGCGATATTCATGGCTTCGATCAGTTCTTCCCTACTCGCACCTTCGCTGACACACCGATCGACATGGTAGCAAATGCAGTCGTTGCATCGAAGCACCATCGAGCCGACCAGCCCCATCAGCTCCTTCATCTTCACAGGGATTGCGCCGAAGCTGTATGCTTGGGTGTCGAGGTTGAAGAACCGTTGGATACCCTTGTGGCCAGAGCTGAGGATGCGCTCGTTCATGTGGAGCCGATAGGCTCGAGTTTGGTGAACCTTTTCGGACATTGCGCGCCTCCGTTCGGTTGCGCCGTAACTGACAGAATCACCGGGACGGTGGTACGCCCATATTACCTCAGTACCCAGGCTTGGCTGCATCGGGTCACCATTCCGTCGGCTGCCCAGTCCGGGCGATACGTCTTGGCCGAGTGTCGGCGTAGAATTGATACGCATAGCCATGAAGTCCCTGAACCATGAGCCTTTACGCATCCTGATCGCGCTGCTGCTTGTAGCGTTGATGTTCTTCCTGGTTTGGCGGGCATCCATCCCGCAGATAGGGCAGCGGCAACGAGCGGGCGTACTCGGGGTCGTGATCCACCACAGCGCCACGGCGCCGACCTCGGCGGGAAAGCCGGTGGATGCAGGAGTCCTGGACCGCTACCACGCACGCCGTGGATGGGTGCACGTGGACGAGAGCGGGGTGTATCACATCGGCTACCACTACGTCGTACTGCAGGATGGGACCGTGCAGCCGGGCAGGCCTGAGAACGCCACTGGGGCGCACTCGGGGGTCACTCACTACAACCGGCATTATCTCGGTATCTGCTTAGTCGGGGATTTCGATTCGAGCAGCAATCCAAGAGGCAGGACAGGGCCCCTGCGGCCGACCTCCGTGCAGATGGAGGCGACGGTGGACCTGGTTGTCGGGCTGGCCAGGCGGCACGGGTTCGGTGCGGAAGACATCATCGCGCACCGGGACGTGAAGAGCACGCTCTGCCCCGGAGATCGCTTTCCGATGGCGGAGTTGCGAGCGGCGGTGCGGAAGCGGCTGGCCCAGCCGGCCGATCGGGAACCTGGGCCCTCCCGCCCCCCTCGCCAAGGGTACGCTATCACCCACCGAACATGAACCTGATCCTGTGCCACCAGACCACCTCTGTGCCTTGGCAAGCGGCGACGCTGGCCATCGGGCACTTCGACGGCGTGCACCTTGGCCACCGCAAGGTGATTCTGGAGGCGGTGCACGATGCGAGGCGACACGGGCGACCCACCGTGGTGGTCACGTTCGACCGCAACCCGCTAGAAGTGCTACGCCCCGAGGACGCGCCTCCTTACCTGTGCACACTCAGGCAACGCCTCGAGCGATTCGAGACGCTCGGGGTGGATCACACGGTGCTGTTGATCTTCGACAAGCAACTCGCGTCGCAACCGTGGCTTGAGTTCGCAGAAGGCACCCTACGGGACTGGCTCCACTGCAAGCACCTCGTTGTGGGACACGACTTCCGGTTCGGGCAGGGCAGACTGGGTACTCCCGAGGCCGTCCACGCTCGAAGGGAGGAGTTGGGCTTCGACGCCACCGCAGTACCGGCGCTGGAACACGACGGGCGACGGGTGAGCAGCACCGAGATACGTCTAGCTCTGCAGGCAGGGCGTTTGGACCAGGCCGAGCGGGCGCTCGGGCGGCCCTACTCGCTGGTGGGGACAGTGGTGCATGGGGACAAGCGAGGCCGGACGTTCGGCTATCCCACCCTCAACCTGGTGCCCGTCGCTCGGTTGGTGGTTCCCTCGGATGGAGTGTATGCGGGGACGGTACATGTCGGGCCAGACCGATGGAAGGCGGCGGTGTCCATCGGAGTTCGACCGACCGTGGGGGGCGGACAGAGGACCATCGAGGCGCATCTGCTGGATTACCCCGGCGACGATCTGTACGGGCGGACGGTGACGCTCACCTTTCTCGCCCGACTGCGCGAAGAGCGGGCGTTCCCGAACACTGAGCAGCTACGCGTGCAGATGGACGAGGACGTTCGCCAGTGCCGGGCTCTATTGGACGTGTAGCCGCTCCTTCGCCCTGCGGCTTGGGGACTCGCCGTCTGGGTTCCCGCGAAAGTCTTTGGCGTCGAGTCGGGCGTTGGAGGACTGGACGCGGCTCGGGCATGGATTTTTATGGTTCCGGCATCTCGCCGGATACTGTCAATCGCCGGGACGGCGAGACTACGGAACTGCGATCGCTTTGACGGGGTATCGTGCGGTGGGAGGTGCGAACCATGGCTCGTTCGTTCCTTGTATGTCTGCTGCTCGTGCCCTTCGCGCTCCAGGCGCAGGACACGGGGGAGGTAGCGCACAAGAAGCTCTGCGACAAGCTGAAAGCCGCCAAGTCGCTCTCGGTTTCGGTCGAGACTCGCGTCAATGACAAGGTGGCCAGTTCGTTCACGTTCAAGGCACTTCGTCCGAACTACTCGGAGATGGTATCCAAGACCTATGAAGACCGAGTGGACGGCACCAAGCGACACATCTACTATCCCGACCGCAAGCAGTTTCAGTCCGGTGACGCGCCGAAGACGGTTCTGGTGCGGTTTCCCGGGCTCGAGGCATTCGTCGAAGAGCCAAGAGACCGCAAGCTAGTCGGGGCAAGCACCGAGAAGTTCGAGGGGGGCGACCGCCAGGCTCTCCGCTACGAGATGCCCGAGCGGCCCGGATTCGAACTGACGGTCTATGTTGACACCAAGACGGGACTGCCCGTCGGCGCGAAGCAGGTGATGCCCAGCGGTACGGGTGATGCCACCGAGCGAAGCGTTCTGGTGTACGTATACAAGGATCTCAAGCTAGACGCCCCGATGAAGCCCGAGCAGTTCGCTTGGAAGCCGCCTGGGGATGCAAAGCCCTATGAAGCGCCGAACTACGAGGCGAAGCTGTTGGCGGTGGGGTCTCAGGCGCCGGAGTTCAAGCTGAAGACCCCCTCGGGGGGCGAGCTATCGCTTGCCGAGGCAATCAAGGGGAACAAGGCCACTCTGGTGAACTTCTGGTTCTACGGCTGAGGAGCTTGCCGTGCGGAGTTTCCGCACCTGCAGAAGCTGTACTCAGAGCTGAAGAGCCAGGGTTTGAACATCGTCGCCATCAACTACGGTGACTCGGCAGACACCATCACCAAGTATGTCGAAAAGGAGAAGTTCACCTTCCCGATCGTGATGAACGGCAAGGATGCCGCCGACATGTCGAAGGCATACGGCGTGCAGGCGTATCCGACCAACTACGTTCTGGACTCGTCCGGCAAGATCGTCGCGCGGTTCGTGGGCTTCAACGAGAAGGGCCTGCTGGACGCGCTGAAAAAGCTGGGCATCGAGCCTGGCGAGAGCCCCTAGTCGGTCAGCGGCCGCGGGCGCGCCTTGCCCGCGGCCGCTGTCTATCTTCTTCCGAACAAGCTACGCTACATATCGCCGAGACCATCGGGCCGGTTTTCCTCACCGATCAACTCTTCGTCGGTTCTCACCCACTCGGGGAGGGTGGGGCGCAGTAACGATTCCTCGACCTCGGGGCTCGCTGTCGGTCTGCGCAGGAGTTCCGATGACAGCGCGTCGGATATGGCGGAAGGGTCCGGGGAACGCAGCAGTGTACGCATCTCGGCGATTGCTTCCATCACCCGCTGCGCCTCCCGCATCAGGTCGCCACCTCGGTCCGACTCGAGGTCCCTAAGCAGACGCACTGGGTCGAACCCACCGACGCTCGCCAACTGCAGGATCGCGCGTCCCCGGTCGTACGGCGATGCGGCCTGGTTGGCCAGCACCGTCCTTGCAACCTGTATCGCTCCTCCCTGGTCTTCCAAGGCTTGCCGCGCAGCGTGAGCCACGTCTTCGTCAGGGGAGCGCGCGCACTCCGCGAGCAGTCCAAGACTCACCACCTGACCCAGTCGCGCAAGGGCCTGCACCGCGCAGAGACGCACGTACGGAACGCTGTCCGAGAGCAGAGAGGCGAGAGCGAGGCAGGCCTCTCGCGGGGCTCCCCACGGCACACTTTCGGCAAAGCCAGCGCGGACTGTCTCATCGGGGTCTCGCACAGCGTCCCGAACCTTGCGCGCGTAGGTCGGTCGGTCGAACGAAAGGAGTGCGTTATACGCGCCGATTCGGACAGCAGGGTGGGGGCTACGGAGAGCCCATTCCACGATGTCGCGCGCCTCGAGTCCGCTGACGGCGCCCGCACACTCCACGGCGAGTCGTGCGATAGTCGGGTCAGGACATTCACACAGGTGACGAAGGCTCTCAGCAGGTACGTGCTTCCGCGTGCGGCGGAGGGCGCCGAGTGCTGCAACCTGGACGTGACGAGGGGCTTGGGTTGCGATCTCCAACAGCGCTTGGGCTACATCGGGGCTTTCCAGAGAGGCGAGGCGGGCGATAGCCGAAGAGCGGAGCGAGTCGGGCAATTCGGCATCTAGTGCGCAATCCGTAAGAATTCGGACGCAGGAGGGATCGGAATGCCCGCTGCGTGCAGCGCAGTAGGCCCCCACTCTGCGTGCTCTGGGATCCTGTGATCGGCGCAATTGGGCGACCTCGGAGACTGACAGGTCGAAGGGCATAGCCGAGAGCCCGAGCGTGGTTCGTGCGGCTTCAGCGACTTCCCCGTCAACGTCTTCGCAAGCGCTGAGCAGCGGCTCGGCGGTCGCGGGGTCGGCGTAGGCGACAAGTTCTTCTGCGGCGGCCAGACGCACCTTCCAGCTTACGTCTCGAAGTGCCTCGACGAGCAGCGCGACGGCATTCGGATGCCCCGCCCGGGCTACGAGGCGGACTGCTTTCTCACGGAGTTGCCATGCGCGCGAGGTCCACCCGGCAGGGCGATGGATACCCGAGCGGTTGACGGGTTCGCTCGAAAAGGGGGAGAATCCCTCGGCATTGGAATCACGGGGCTCCATCTCGGTGGATTTTGGCACGACGAATACCGTCGTGGCCCGGTGGAATGGCACGCACGCGGAGTGCGTGGAGTTGGACGATATCTGCATCCACGAACCGACTTGGGGCACACCGCTCGTCCCCTCGGCAGTGTACTTTCACGACCCCGAGCGTGTGGTTATCGGCTCGCAGGCGCTGAGCGCCATCGAGATGGATCGCACGATCGTGATAGCTCCCGAGCGTGCACCCTATGCGCTAGGAGTGAAGAAGCAGCTTCTTTGGGACAGCTCGCAGGTGGTGGCCACGTGTGAAGCCCAACCCATCACGGCACGGCACACCGCTTTGCTGTTTCTCCAGGCGTTGATGCAACAGTGCCTGAAGGCCGACGCGCTGCCGGTGCATCGGGGTTGCATGGGTGGGTGGCTGGCGAAGAAGGACCGGCCTCTGATCGTGCATCTCACCCTGACCACACCCGTGGAGTGCCATGAGCCTTACCGCGTGGAACTGAGCCGTATGGCTTCGCGCGTCGGGGCGAGGCGTCTCTCACTGCTGGACGAGCCGGTAGCCGCCGCTTTGGGGTATGGCGTGGACATCAGCGGCGAGCCGGTGCTACTGGTAGTGGACTTCGGTGGAGGGACGCTGAACTGCGCGGTGGTGCGAGTGGGCCCGGCTACCACAGAAGAAGCAGCCAATCGTCGTTCGCAGCTTTTGGCGGCGAGAGGAGAGATCGACTTCGGCGGGCGGACGGTAGACGGGTGGGTTGCCGAGTACCTGCGGCCCAGGCTCCCGCGCGGGGCGGAGGCCGAAGATTGGCTACGTCGCAACGCCGAGTTGATCAAGATCACACTCTCTCCGGAAGACGCGCCAGAGGAGCTAACTCTCAGCCCTCCTGGAGCGTCCGCCCTGATCATCGGGCGAGATGAGTTTCGTACCCTTCTGGCAGAGAAGGGGCTGTACGAGCGGGTGGACCGAGTGCTCTCGGACCTATTCGACGACCTGTACCGCCGTCATGGGGTGGGCCAAGAGGCGGTGCAGGCGGTGTTGCCGGTCGGCGGGTCCACGCTGCTGCCCAAGGTTCGCGGACGATTGGTGGAGCAGTTCGGAGCGAACCGCGTTTGGTACGACAGCCCGTTCGACGCGGTGGCGAAGGGCGGCGCGGTGTTCGGAGCTGGGGCCACCGTGGACCAGATCGTGCACCACGATTACGCGATCCGCTTGTACGACGAGAAGCAGGCGCGACCGGAGTACGAGCTGCTGGTGCCGCGAGGGACGCCTTTCCCCAGCAACGGGCCGGTCGCAACGCGCTACTACGCGGTTGCGAAGGGGCAGCGCGAGTTCCGGCTACCGATCTGCGAGGTAGGTTACTCCGGTCGGCGCTCGGTGCCCTGGCGCCCTCGCGCGCAGGCCCACTATTGGAACCCACAGTCAGATGCCGAGCAAGAGGCTATCGTAGCGCTGAACCCCGGCGACGTGATCCGCATGCCCTCGCCCGGCCGGGGCCCGGAGGCGCGGCTTCGCATCGAGTTCAGCATAGACGAGCAGCGGCACTTGGTCGCCACCATCTACGACCTGCACCGCAAGACGTACTTGCGCGAGAACGAGCGCGTGGTGCAGTTGCGGTAGGTCTCGTCGGCACTCCCGAGAGATTGGCCCTGGGGCGGCCTTGGGGGTTGCAGCATTCTATGGATGAGCGTAGAGCCAGGATGCGTGCCAGGGCATGGGAGTCTCGCTATGCGGCGGGGCGGTTGCGCTTGGAGTAATGGCGCTGGCGGAGAGACTCCTGAAGGCCGCAGATCAGCAGCGGCCAGCATGCTACCACGTCTCTGAACGTAACGTTCACTGCCGGGAAGCCGGAGTGCACGAGGGTCAGTCGCGAGCAGGTCGAGTGCCCCTCGATAGTGAAGGTGACGATGGTCTCGGGTTCTTCGGAATGGGCGGTGAAGCGGAAGGTGTGCTCCAGCAACTCACCTGGTTCCACGCGAGTGACTCGTCCCTTGATCACCGTCTGTCCGGACGCGCTGAACTCGATTTCGCCGCCCTCGGTGGCCTCGAACTTCTCCACATTGCACAGGTGCCACTCCCGGATCCGGTCGGGGTTGGTGAGTGCCTCCCACAAGTCCTCGCGTGTGGCCGGAACGGCGTATGAATCCGCGAACCGGACGCTGCTCGTATCATCCATTGCGTTACTTCCGTTACACTTCGGATTGTCGGCAGCGCGCCGGCGATTCCTGAAGGCAAGCCCGAGGTAGACTCGTGCAAGTGAAGCAGCCGCTCCGGTCTTCTCCGGCGCCTTTCCGAGTTGCGGCGGCTCAGATCCGCCCCAAGAAGGCCGACTACCCCGCGAACCTGGAGAGAGTGACCGAGGTTCTGGCACAGGCGAGCGCCCTCGACCCGCCTGCCGATGTCGTCGTGTTCCCTGAGACCGCGGTCACGGGCTACTTTCTGGAGGGCGGCGTCGGAGAGGCTGCAGTCCCGGCAGAACAGCTGCACGCCGACCTGGTCCGGGGATTTGTGGCTGCAGGCATCGAGCGGCCTATGGATGTGGTGGTCGGTTTCTACGAGGCCGCCGCGGGACACCTGTACAACTCCGCAATGTATTGCGAGCTGTCACCGGGTAACTCTCGAATCGCGCACGTGCACCGCAAGTTTTTCCTGCCCACCTACGGCGTGTTCGACGAGGGGCGATTCGTGCGGCGCGGTCGGACCTTCGGAGCTTTTCCTACCCGCTTCGGGAAGGCGGCGGTACTGATATGCGAAGACGTGTGGCACAGCATCAGTACTACCATCGTAGCACTGCGCGGAGCGCAGCTCGTGTACCTTGTCACTGCGTCGCCGGGGCGTGGCTTCTCTGGAGAGGTGATAGGCAACCTAGCGAAGTACCGCCAGTTGGTTGTGTCCGCTGCCGAGGAGCACAGTGTGTTCGTCTTCAACGCCAGCCTTGTAGGATTCGAGGGGGGAAAGGGGCTGATCGGCGGCAGCATGATCGTGAACCCGCTCGGACAGGTAATAGCCGAGGCGCCTACTACCGAGGAGGCGCTGCTGGTAGCCGATTGCGATCCGAGCGACATCGAAACTGCCCGTCTGAACTCGCCTCTGCTAGCGGACCTGCGCAGCGCATTGGGGGACGTCGTGGCGGAGATGGACACGCTGGTCGAGGATGCCGCCGATGCCTCTTAAGGTCCACATAGCGCCGAAAACGACCGCCGATTCGGACGAGATGTTACGTATCAATCCATCGCTCGTTGCCGATTGGCTGGTTGCTTTTCTTCGCAGCGAGGTGAGGGACCGAAGGGGCTTTGAGAACGCGGTGCTCGGCGTGTCGGGCGGGGTGGACTCGGCGCTGGTGGCATTCTTGTGTGTGGAAGCGTTCGGTCCGGAGCACGTGTACCTGTTCAAGATGCCTTACTCGAAGGTGAGTAGCCACGAGAGCGTGGCACATGCGGACATGGTGATCGGAACGCTCGGCTGCCATGGGCGCGAGGTGGATATCACCGCAGCGGTGGACGGTTATGTCTCTACTCACGAGCCGGACATAAGTCCGGCACGGCTGGGCAATGTGTGCGCACGGCAGCGGATGATCGTCCTTTTCGACCAAGCCGCGAAGCTCAGCGCCCTGCCTATCGGAACGGGCAACAAGACCGAGCGGCTGATGGGGTACTTCACCTGGCACGCCGACGACTCGCCGCCGATCAACCCCATCGGCGACCTGTTCAAGACGCAGGTGTGGCAGCTCGCTCGGCACGTAGGCGTGCCCGATGTGATCGTCGAGAAGCCTGCATCCGCAGACCTGATCAAAGGACAGACCGACGAAGACGATTTGGGGATCAGCTACGTCAAGCTCGACCGCATTCTGTACCACCTACTTCGTGGTGTGCGAACAGACCGCCTGACCCGTATGGGCTTTCGCGCAGAGGACGTGGAGATCGCTCGCGCGCGGCTCGACTCCACTCACTGGAAGCGTCACCTGCCTACCGTATGTGTGCTTTCTGACACTGCCATTGGCGAGTACTACCTACGCCCTGTGGATTACTGACCCTCCCAGACGACCCGAATGGCTGCGGCTGAGCGGCGGTGGCCGATAGAGACAGGAGAACTCGATATGAAACTAGCAATCAGCATCATCGTGACACTTGTTTGCGCAGTGCCCGTGCTCGCACAGAACCCACACGATGGCTATGCGTTCTGGCTGCCGTGTGGCGAGCTGCGAGTGGGTGACGCGGCGAGTGAGAAGGAGTTCGGCTACGTTCAAGGTTCGAGTGCAGTGCCCGGCGCAGCAGCCACCACGTTCGTTGTAAGGCCTCGCCGGACCCGCTTCGACGTGCCGGCCGGCCAGATCGTGCTCGTGCGACCTGGCAAAGTGACGAGCACATACGACATCTCCGCAGAAGGGACGGCGCTGGGGCAGATGGGGGCGGTGACATTCTTGCCCACTGCCCTGACCAAAGGGAAGCGCGAGGTGAAGGTCGAGGTAAAAGGCACGCTGCCGCGTGGCACACGAATCAAAATGTACTTCACGGACGATGCCGACAAGCTCGGTGTCGAGCTGACAGGTGATCTATCGAAGCTGCCCACTCCCGGTTCCTACCGTGAAGGCGTGTTGCGCTTTTGGGAGGGCGCCTATCCAGCCGCGCGCACGCGGCTGTTAGGGGGAGTGACTCCTGACAAGACGCCGGCGGCCGCCTCGCTGCTACGGCGATTGGCCCGCTGGGCCGCGGCTTACGAGCAGTTCGCCAAGATCAAGACGGGTCGCGGCTACTACGACCTCGGGCTCTTCTGCATGCACGGGAGATACTGGGACCTCGCGGTAGACAGCTTCCGTAAAGCGACCGAGCTGATGCCGCGCGATCCGGACGCGTGGTTCATGCTTGCGGACTCACTCGCTTACCGCGATTCCGACCTCGACATGCGAATGGAGAACATCATTCCCTACTATCAGAAGGCCGCAGATCTGTACCCCAAGGAAGGTTCCAACACCTATCGCAACCACATTGGCTTCTTCAAGCAGTTCCGTGTGCGGGAAGGGGATGGCACGCGCGTGCTCACGATGAACGACGAGCAGATGGACTACGTGCGTAAAGTGTGGGGCTGGTGTTCCACCATCATGGAGGCGGTGTCGAAGGGAAGGCTGAGGATGGTGAACACCTACAAGGTGTATGAGACGGAATTCGACAACACGGCTCATACCGATCCCAGGCCCTTCCAAGGCTTGTTCGAGCGTGGCAGCACCGAGGCGTTCTTCAAATTCACGGGCTGGGGAGCTTCGGACTGCATGGGCCACGACTGCGGGCCGGATCGTTCCGCATCTATCAACATGGGCCTCCGTGAATGGGATGTCATGTATCATGAATGGAATCATTCGCTGGACTGGGCCCTGATTACGAGCGAGCTGGGGATCGGTACTCCTGTGACACATTCGTCCGACTGGTGCGGTTTCCAGCCGATCTCCAGCATGGGCATGGGGCACAAGTCGAGCAACAGGTACTACACCACACCGGGTATGTACCAGTTCATTCGTGGCAGCGATCCTTACACGACCGAGCATGTCGAGGATTGGGTGGTCTCCGGTCCGTTCCGGCTGATGGCAGAGACGGACAAGGTGGATGAGCGTTTCTCGCGCGAGGCTCGCGACAAGACCGCGGCCGTGACGCCCCCGGACATCGCCAGTCTCACGCAGAAACCCGTGGTGGAAGACGGCTATGTGGACTTCAAGAAGGTGTGGCCGGATGCTCCGAAGAACGCTTTCGCCTTCGCGCACACCTACGTGTATTCGCCGAAGAAGCAGAAGGTGCGAATGTGGCTGGGTGCCGACGACAACATCCGTGTGTGGTTGAACGGTCGCCTGGTACACAAAGGCGTGTATTGGGCCGTCGTGTTGTTCCAGGAAGCGAAGGAGAAGGACCAAGTCTCGTCTGCCGTCATGCTGGAACCCGGGTGGAACAGCCTGATGGTGCAGATCACCAACGCGCAACATGGCGAGGACTGGATGATCCCCGGCGAGCGCGAGGATTGTTGGGGCTTCTCGGTTCGCTTCTGTGACCATCTGAACCGCGAAGTGCCTGGTCTTCGATGGCAGTCGGCGAGGCCGGCGGGCTTCGTGATGCCGCAGGTGGAGCAGTTCAATGCGCGGTCTCCCAAGACATATCGCTGGGAGGATGTGGCGGACGACTACACGATGCTGCTGCCCGAGTTGACACTGCAGGATCTGCGCGACGTGACAGGCTATCGCACGATGACGGCCAACGACGACATCTTCTTCGATCTCTCGAAGGAGAACGTGAGTGCGGCCATCGCCCCGTACGTGATAGGCAAACCCGACCGGAACGAGACCGCATTGAACAATCAGCTCAACTGGTTCTTCTCGCCGAAGGAGATGGCAGCGGTTGTTAGGTATTCGCGTGGTGGGCAGATGCGAGACCTGCTGTTCTTGCGTCCGGAAGCCTACGACGTGTTCCTTCGCCTGCTGCCGGTGGGGCCAGAGGCGGCTAAGCAGGGCGTTAAGCGCCATGCGGACCAGGTGATCGGGTACTTCCTGGTACCTCGCGAGGACAGTCCGAACGGTCGCATCGTGCTGGTGGTGGACACGTTCCTGGGCAATCGCCTGCCGACGGACGAGGCGGACCTGCTGGACATCGGCTCGCTGAAGTAGGCCGTGGTTCGGGGCTCGCAGGAGCGGACCCGCGGGCCCCAATCCACTTCACAGGCCTGTCACGCTGAGCGCTGTCGAAGCGCACCGGCACAAACCATAGGCTCTCGGCAGATGACGGCGCGCTTCGACAGCGCTCAGCGTGACCAAACCCGCCCGAGTGGGTACAGGCGGGCATCCCATGAGCCTGCGGAGTGGGGGTTGCACCGGCTGGGGTAACCTAACTGCGGGAACTCGCGTAGAGGAGGAAGTCAGATGGAATACGTTGCGTTGGGTAGGACCGGGGTACAGGTGAGCAAGTTGTGCCTCGGCTGCATGAACTTCGGCTGGGGCACCGAGGAGAGGGATTCCATCGAGATCATCCACCATGCCATCGAGCAGGGCGTGAACTTCATAGATACTGCCAATGTGTATGGTAAGGGTGCGAGCGAGACCATCGTCGGAAAGGCGCTGGCAAGCGGGCTGCGCGAGCGGATCGTGCTGGCGACGAAGGTGCACGCACGCATGAGTGATGAACCGAACGACTTCGGAAACAGCCGGCGTCACATCATGCAATCGTGCGAGGCGTCTTTGAAGCGATTGCAGACAGACTGGATCGACCTGTATCAGATTCACCGCCCTCAGCCCAGCGTTCCGATCGACGAGACGTTGCGTGCGCTAGACGACCTGATACGTGCCGGGAAGGTCCGATATGTCGGCACTACCACATTTGCAGCGTGGCAGATCACGGAAGCGATCTGGGTTGCCAAGGAGCTGGGAATCAATCGGTTCGTAAGCGAGCAGCCTCCTTACAACCTACTCGACAGGCGGATCGAGCGAGAATTAGTGCCATGCTGCATCAGCTATGGCATCGCACTGTTACCATGGTCGCCGCTCGCCGGCGGACTGCTCACTGGCAAGTACTTGGGCGGATCGAAGCCCGAGGGCGCACGCTATAGCCAAACGCAACCGATTCGTCAGATCGGCCCAGGTGCGGAATCCGTTATCGAGGGCTTCAACAACTATGCTCGTGAGCGCGGAGTGCCACCCAGTCAACTGGCACTGGCATGGTGCGCGTCGCAGCCGGGCATCACATCGCCCATCATCGGCCCGCGCACGATGGAGCAGCTCGAAGACAACCTATCATCGCTGAGCATCCAGATCACGGACGAGGACCGAAAGGCGATTGACGCCATCGCGCCACCAGGGACTCACACCGCCGAGTACTACATTGCAGACTTCGGGCCGTCCGTACATCGGCTGGTGTAACGCGCCTGCTAGCTCTCGGCGCCTAGTAGTCCGAACTCGCGGCCGGCGTGGTACATCGCCTCGGTGTTCTCGATGGGCGTGTGGGGAGCGAGGTTGTTGCCTTCGCGCAGCACGAACATGCCACCTTCCAGGATGCCGGAGCTCAGGATGCGCTCGACCTCGAGTCGCACCTCCTCCGGCGTGGCGGTGCGCAGCAGCTCCACGTGTGGTCCGCCCCAGATCCGAGCAGTGGGGCCCAACTCCCGGCGTAGCGCACCGAAGTCCACGGGGAAGCCGGTGTCGAAAGTGACGATACCTAGTTCCTCCATGAGCATGCGGAAGTGCCTCGTCGCGTTTCCGCAGAGGTGGATGCCGCGACCCACGGGAGTGGCGAGAGTGTCGTAGATTCGGCGGTGGTGTGGCAGGATCATCTCTTTGTACATTGGAGTGGAGATGAGCGCGATGCTGTCATCGGCGATCATCATGTCGTCCATCGGCACGTCCACTCCGAACCGTTTGCGGAAGGCGACGGTCTTGGTTAGTATGGCGTCGGTCACGAAAGTAAGCAATCGCTCCATGCGCTCCGGCTCCTCGGCCAGCATAGTACATGTCCGGTCCGCAGAGAACAGGCTGCAGCAGAGCGTCATAGGACCGTCAGTCCCTAGCCCACACCAGGGAGGTGTCACCTCGATGGGCCGTCCCAGATAGTCTTCGTTCTTGGCGCGATGCTCGAAGTGCTCTTGGTACTCCAACACCTTTGCCATGAGGCCGGAGAACGGATCGGGAATGCCACGGTCTAGTAGGCTTTCCGGGTTGTCACGGTAGGCGGGTCTACTGTCGGGCACCTCTCCTTCGGCAAAGTACAGCGGACAGCCGAGCCACACAGCCTCGTAGTAGTTCTGAAAGTCCAACCCTATCACCCACTTCTCCGGAAGGCCCAACTCAGTGTCCTGGAGGAGATTGAATCGGCTCCATCGCTGGAAGCGGAGGAGGCTGTCGAACATAACATCGGGGTCTTCGGTGTAGGTGCGGAAGTCCACGTTGTCGGGGTTGGCCTCGGAGATAGGCATGAAGTAGCGCGAGTTGACGCCGAGGATGATAGGGACACGGTACGGCTTGCCGGCGCGGAAGGCATCCCAGGCTCGTGCCTGCTCTGCGTTATGTGCTGCAAAATCGAAGTGTCGAAGTCGGTCAGTTCGGGACACGGGGCGCCTCCTCGCACCATCGAGCGTGGCGCCCCGGATCATACCCGCACGGGGCCGGCACAGCGGCTGAGGGTCCTTTGCACAGAACCAGACCCTCGCCACGGCGAGGGGTGAGGGACCGCGGCTGCCGCTCCCATGCTTCGTGGGGCTCGGCACGACGTTCTGAAACTACGTAGGGCTCCCCGGCAGCCTACTGCACGTCACGGCGAGAGAAGATCAGATGGGAGAACCAGAAGAAGGCGATGATGTAGATGAAGATGTACAGCTTATCGAACAGCGTGCCCTCGGGAACGCCCCGAATCGCTTGTACGATGGTGGTTGCCAATCCCTTTTCCAGACTGAACAGCCATTCACCCAGTCGTTGGTGTGGAATCACCCATCTCGATAGTAGTTCCAGGTCCTTGAGCGACTTGTTGTCGGTTAGCTGGGCGATCAGTTGCACGATGCCATCACCGACGAAGGTAGCCGCATAAATCATTGCGGTAAGCAGCAGCGACAGCGCCATACCGGCGAACGACGACCAGGCCATCGTGATGGTCCCGTAGAGTGTAGGATACAGTAGCATGACCAAGAGCGCCGGGACATTGAACGTGGCTCCCGCGCCGAAGCCGTAGCGCAGGCTCAGCACCAGCCAGTTCACACTATAGCAAAACAGGATCACGCACACGCCGAAAGCTACCAGCCCGAGCCACTTTCCGAGCAGCACCTGCACGCGCCGAATGGGCTTGGCGAGAATGGTGGCAAGCGTACCTCGTTCCACCTCTGCGGACACCTGGCTGGCTCCGAGCAGAATGGCCATGATACTGGAGAAGAACAGCATGATACGGGCGCCGAAGTACTGGGCCATCTCGATACCGTGCTTCAGCCGCTCGGCGCTGTCGCCACCGAACCGAGAGTGCTTCTGCATCCCAGGAGGAACGGTAAAGTCTATGAGGGCAAGCCCCACCAAGATCACCAGAACACCCAGCCACACGCGGCGGCGCATCGCCTCGCGAATAGTGATGGAAGCGATCAGCAGGATGCTACGCACTACCTCTGCCCTCCCTGCGCGTCGTCTTGGATGGTGCGAATGAAGAACTCCTCGAGCGATTCACGCTGGTAGTGCATCTGCATGAGTTTGGCGTTGTGGCGGACGAGTGTTGTGGCGACCTCCGGGATGTCCTCGTCCGAGCTGACGGCTACTGTGTAGCGATCCGCATCGCGAGAGATGACACGCGCGAACCGGTCCAATGCATCCAGAGCTTCCTGAGTTACGTCCCGCGCTTCTACCTCGACGACCGACTTGGAAAGAAGCAGCGAATCGAGTGTCCCGTGCCGTACCACCCTCCCCTTGTTGATAATCGCAACGCTGTCGCACGCCATCTCGACTTCGGACAGCAGGTGGGAGTTGAGCATCACCGTAGCTCCGCGTTGCTTTAGGTGGCGTATCACATCGCGCACGTCGCGCCGTCCGATAGGATCCAGTGCGGAGGTCGGCTCATCCAGGATCACTAGCGCCGGTTGATGGAGTATCGCCTGTGCCAGCCCGATGCGCTGCTGCATTCCTTTCGAGAACTCGCGTATTTGGCTCTTTCGCCTATCGGATAGACCCACCGTTTCCAGCACCTCATCGGTGCGCCTGCGCAGGTCCGGCCAATCCATGCCTACGAGACGACCGTGGAAGTGCAGAAACTCCTCGGCTGTTAGGAAGTCATGGAACTGGAACTTCTCGGGCAAGAAGCCTATGTGCTGTTTCGTGGCGGTATGCCCGAGCGGCTTGCCTAGCAGTGTTCCACTGCCTCCCGTGGGACGCACGTTTCCCAGCAACATCTGGATCGTCGTGGTCTTCCCTGCCCCATTCGGACCCAACAACCCGAAGACGGAGCCACGCTCGACCGAAAGGTCAAGCCCATCCACTGCTACCAGCTCTTTGCCCAGCAGCGAGCGAAACTTCTTCCTAAGGCCATGGGTTTCGATGGTGGCGGTCATAGCAGACAATTCTCACCCGGATCGAGATTGACGCGGAAGCGCCAAGTCTCACCGAAGTCGTCATGCTCACCGATCGCGATGGCTTGCATAGTCGGAAGGAAGCACTTAGGCAGCTGAAAGGTCAGGGCCTGCGGCACGCGCGACGTCATGCTCAGCGAAGCCAGTTTGCCATCCTTGACCTCACAAGCGACCGTGACCCCCGAGGCACCCGCGAGGCCGTGGAACCGGAAGTTGCTCAGGCTCTCCGGAATAGCAGGCAGCAGGTGCATGCCGTCATCATCCACTCGCACGAACATCCAGTGCAGCGCGGCAAGCCACGCGCCGCACCCGGTGGTGAACCACGGGACGACAGGCACGCCGTTTTTCAGATGCTCGTTCGGTGAATGGAACTGGCTCGCGGACTCCGGTCCGGTGCGCACGCAGTCCCAGGCGCGCTCGCCATCACCTACCATAGAGTGACACATCCCGAGGTGGCCGGCCGTCCACATCCACACTGAGTCGTCGAATGCCGGGTTCCACCCAGGTTTCCATCCGAAGTCGGTGCGCGCGCGTTCGTGGATCATGCGCAGGGTGTTACGAGCGTACTCACTTCCCGCGTCCACAGCGAACGGGAACACCATACCTACGATGGAGTAGTGCAAGTCTTTTCCGTCCGGTATGGCATAGCGTTTTTCGGTGCGGTCCACCGGGAGTGAGTCGCGAAGCCGATGGGCCAGCCGTTCCCACCTACGCGAGCGCTCCCGCTCTCGGCCGAGTCGCCGTGCCGCCTCGGTGGCACGCTCCAAAGAGTAGATTGCAGCACCCATCGTCATCGGCCCGCCGCTGACCTGACCGACCGACTCGTCGAAGTCGGTACAGCGCTTGGTGCGCACCTTGCCGTCCGGCGAGGTCTCGATCATTTGCAGTTCGAAGTAACGGGCGATTTCTCGGAGCACCGGATAGAGGTCTTCGAGCTCTGCCATGTCTTCTTGATACAGCCACAGCCACCAGACGGTTGCAGCGAACTGACCTAGGTGGAATCGCTCGGTGTACCAATGCCCGTGCGGGTCACGCTCGTCGCCCGCCTCCGTTGCGCTCCAGGCGTACAGCGCACCCCTACCGCGCGCGCGAGCAACAGCCTTAGGCAAGGTGGCTAGGCGGTAGTAGGGGATGTTGCGCGCCAGATCGGCATACCCGCCGGAGAGCAGGCCGAGGAAGGGGTATAGCTCGTCGTGGAATGCACCACCATCCCACCAGCGCCTGCTCACGGTCGGGGGGATGGACCACGGGGTAGCCTGACATCGCAAAGTGTACAACGCCACCTTGCGGAAGCGGTCCACCGATTCGTCTCCGGTCTCGACGGAGCTACGCGACCAGAACCTCTGCCACTCTTCGACGTTCCGTGTTAGCAGTTCGTCCAGGTCCTGCGAGTCGAGGGGATCCTGATATGTGATGCGGTCACTGATGACTAGCCAAGTGCGCACGGTAACGGCAACTCCAGGCTGAAGCCACCAAGTGTGCCGCGCACGCACACCCAGCCCGTCTCTTACCGTCGTTCCCGGGCCGTCGTGTTGGAAGTACACTCGTCCCAGGTTGTCATGGGTTTCGAACGACAGGTCGTCTGCCACACGTAGCTCTGGGTCTCTTTCACCGTGTCGATCCGTGAAGGAATAGGTGATTTCCAGAGCCACATCGAGTGGCTCGTCGGCTTGGTTCTGCAAAGTGGTCTCGACAAGGAACACGTTGCCGGACAGAGGGATTAGGGTGCGCGTGCTCTCGAGCAGTTTGCCTCGGAGCGTTCTCGATCGCACTTCGCCCGTGTCGAGGTGGATGCTCTGCTCCTGGAGAGCGATAGGTTCTTCCGCCCCCTGATACGTTAGGTTGCGGGACACTACGCCGAACGGCACCATTTCGTGGCGCGGTCCGGCCAGCCGACGACCTGCTATGTACAGGCATTGCGGATCTAGGAACGGACTGCTTTGCACTCCCGGAGGGGAGTGGTACCCATGCCGGTCGAGCATCGTGACGAGCTCTCCGTTCCCGATGAGAGCCGGCACCGGACGGTCGGCTCGGTCGGCTGAGGCGACAAGCAAGAACAGGTTCTCCAACGCGGACGAGTTGGTCTGATGATACCTTCCCTAGGGCCAGCGGGTCAGCCGGCCTCGAGGACGCTAGGGGACTCCGGAGAAGCGAGGCGGACGAGCCGAAGCGGTAACATCCATGCTCGGAGGATGCAAGCCCGCCACGAGTCCCAGCCCAGCGGCGATGAGGAACGCCGCGACCGTCCAACGGCGCCGACTGCTCAGTGCTGAAGCCAGCAAGCCGGCAAGCACGGCAAACCCCACGACCCAGACGAGTCGCGAGTCGGTTCGCAAGTCCGGGCGGAACACCAGCCCTAGCAAGATTGCCCCAGTTGTCAGCGTAGCGACGGCCAACGGAGTCCGAAACAGGTCACGCGGCCGCCGCGGATCGAGCTTCGCCATCAATCGGTTCCATCTGCGCGCCGCAGCACACGATTGCCATGCGACGCGTCTCCTCATTGAGATGGAGGAGTCGAGAACTCGACCCCTCCAAAACGGTTCACCTATTCCTTGGAGGTGATCAGTACGTGGCCCGTAGCAGGGTCATATTCGACCTCCACGTTCAATGCCTGCCGCACAAAGCTGAGCGGAACAAGCGTGCGGCCTGCATCCAAGAACGCGGCCCTTTCCATTCTAACACGGCTGTCGTTCACGGTGGCGAACATATCGCCGATCCGGATGCGAATCCTGGTACCGATTCGGTCTGCGGACATCGTCTTCGTCGCGTTGTCCCAACCGACCTCGCCTCCGCCGTGCGCAAACAGATGGCGGAATGGCGCAACCGGTACACCCTCCACCGTTCGCGGGGAGACGTCGAAGTGAATCTCCTGACCGTCGAAGAAGATGGAGAAGGCGCCGCTGGGCTTCGCCGCCGCTGCCGCGGATGGAGCCGGCGGGGGCGTCGCGCGGACGGAAGTGGTCACGGTGGTGGCTCCTAGCGCAACGGGCTTAGAAGCGACCGCGACAAGCGGCGTGTGATCGGGATTGGCGCTGACTTTGCCGCCATCTTGCGTGCCGGTCTTCGCCGGGGGCATGGAGGTCTGACGAGATTGCTCGACGGTTTGTGGGGTGTCTGCGGTCGTGGGCTGCTTGACTGCTATGGCGTTCGGTGCCGGCGGCGTGACGAGTCTCTGGCCGGAGACCCGCGCATCGGCGAGCGCGATCTCCTTCGCGGGCGCGCCGGGCGCTACTGGTACGAAGCTATCCGGGTTCGAGACGAGCCCGTGACGCAGATTCTGAACATCGCCCGGGCGAGTGATGGCGGCGCCAGCATCGGAGGCGATCGTGTCGCCTGCGCCCGCGCTCTTCAGGCCGCTGGACCCTGCCAACAGATCGCCGTCGTCCCCGGTTCCACCCAAAGTCGGATCCGCCAGGCGCTGCTGCTCGCCCACACGTTCCGTTCGACCGCCGGGATTGTTGACGTAGATCTGAATCGGCACCGACTTGTAGGTGTTCAGTTCCTCGTCGTAAGCCCACGCCTCCACACTATGCCATCCTGGCGCTTCGCGCGTGGTGTCCCACACGAACCGGTACGGAGGGATGTTCCGCAACTCACGGAACTGCCGGTCCACGAAGAGCGACACGAATGGCTTTTTGATCATGGGGCCGATTTGCACTTCGATCTGCACTTCGCCGGCAACCTGCTCCCCGAACTTCGGTGTGCGAATCAGGATTGGCGCCATCGGCTTCTCGTCAATCGTGAGATCGGTGACCGTCGAAGCCAGCGCCTTACCGTCTGCCGCGCGCAGCACTACCTCGAGCCTGTGCCGGCCCACGGGCAATCCGTTGGGGTCCAACGAAAAGGTCACTTCGCCAGAGCGAAAGGACTCCTTGGCCTCGCGGACTGCCAGGGGAGCGCCATTCAGTCGAAGCTCGACCAGCGAAACGCGGGCGTCCGTGAATCGGACGACGAGCATGTTCTGCTCGAGAGCCTTCTCCACCACGATCTTAGGGTCAACGACCAACACAGCGTTTGCCGCTACGGCAAACGTGAGGAATAGCGCGCTAAGAAGAAACGGTGCGGCCGTCCATTCTTGCCTTCGCTTCATCAGCCTTCCTCCTTGATTCATCCGGCACGGGGGATACCGGACCATTGTGAGACTAGCACACCAGCGCTGTGGAGTCAACCCTGAGGGACGGGCTCATACCCTCGATCCGTTCGCCACTTGCTGCAGAAGTCGGCGTAAGACGGGAGCGGCAGCCGCCAGCGTCTTGCCTCTGTGGCTGATTCGGTTCTTCTGTTCGGGCGTGAGATCGGCCATCGTACAGCCCAGGTCGGGAAGAAAGAAAATGGGATCGTAGCCGAATCCCCCGGTTCCAGAACGTTCGAAGGCGATGCGCCCTTCGCAGGTATCGGTGAAGAGGTGAGTGGGGCCGGCGGGCTCGGCGACAGCCACTGCACAACGGAAGCGCGCGGTTCTCTCTTGCTCGGGCACGTCCTTCAAGCGCTCGAGCAACAGCGTCATCTTGTCGGCGAATGACGTTTCGACGCCAGCATAGCGCCGCGAATGGAGTCCGGGCTCTCCGTTCAGGGCATCCACTTCGAGTCCCGCATCGTCGGCGATTGCCAGTTCGTGCAGGGAGTCGGCCGCCGCTCTGGCCTTGATTGCCGCGTTCTGCAAATAGGTATCGCCGTGCTCTTCCGGCTTTGGCATGCCGGGGAAGTCGGCCAGCGTGCGGATCTCTACAGGCATGTCATGGAGGTGCTCCTTCAGGATAGTGAGCATCTCTCGCGCCTTCCCAGCGTTGTGCGTGGCGATGATGAGACGTCTCATAGAGGTGTGGCAAGGCACTCGCGCTGCACCTCGATGATCGCCTCGATCCCGCGCTGTGCCATATGCAGCATGCGCGCAAGTCGTTGCTCGGTGAAGGGTGCGTGCTCCGCCGTCCCCTGAACCTCGACGAACTTGCCACTCTCCGTCATCACGACGTTCATGTCCACCGCAGCCTGGGAGTCCTCTTCGTAGTTGAGGTCCAGCAGCTCGATTCCCATCACGACGCCGACGCTGATAGCGGCCACCGCTTCCGTCAGTAGCGAGCGCCCGATGAGGCCGCGCTCACGAAGCCAGCCCAAAGCATCGGCCAGCGCGACGTATGCCCCCGTGATGGAGGCCGTGCGGGTGCCGCCGTCGCCCTGAATCACGTCGCAGTCCACGGTAATCGTCCGCTCGCCCAGACCCTCCATGTCCACTACCGAGCGCAGGGAGCGTCCAATAAGCCTTTGGATCTCTTGCGTGCGGCCACCCGCGCCGCGCTCACGCTCGCGAGGGGTTCGTTGGATGCATGCTCGAGGCAGCATGTTGTACTCAGCGGTGACCCAGCCCGATCCGCTGCCTTTCAGAAAGGACGGAACCCGGTCCTCGATGGAGGCGGCACAAAGGACGCGGGTGTTTCCCAGTTCGATTAAGCAGGAACCCTCCGCATATTTAAGATATCCTCGGTGAAGGCGGAGCGGGCGCAGTTCCTCCGGTTTGCGCCCGTCGGGACGAGCCATAACGACCCCCTGTTGCGACACCCCCGATGCCGGCGGCACGCGACGACCCAGCGGCTTGGGGGACCAGCGTTAAGTTGCGATGAGTCTACCCCTTCGGGTTACGCGTGACGGGGACGGGATCGCTTAGGTCCACGTTCCCCAACGTGTCTACCGGCGAGCCGGCGACGAGGATGCGCATGTTCTCCACCTCGAGGAACTGGCCGACGGTGGCGGAAAGCGACTTCAGGAGCGCCTCCTCCTCGTCTGTGGAGTAGCCTGCACGTAGCTCCTCGCTGAAGTTGAGTTCCGCGGTCTTCCCCTTCACCTCGGCACCCAGCAGCTTCACGCCCTTCGGAAACAGCCTTTCATCGCGAATCAGCTCGGAGACCGCGGCAAAAAGCTTGGTGCGGCCGGGCGGTACGCTGATGGATTTGGGCTCCAGCACCATCCTGTCATCCTTATAGGACGGCTTGAACACGTTGACACGACCGGCCTCATCCTGTCCATGCATGGCGTCCCGGCCGTTTTGCGGCTCACCGGGCGGCTTGGGGCTGGGCATGAGCGATAGGTAGGCGAGCACCGCAATCATGGCAACCGCGAGAATCAGGATCAGGACGAGAACGCCTCTCATTCTTCCGCCTCCAAATCGCCTAGATACGAACGAATGCCCTTGGCGATAGCTGCCGCCACCTTCTGCTGGAAGTCCTCGGTAACGATCAGCCTGCGGTCGGTTGCGTTGTTGATGTAGGCGACCTCCACCAACACCGCAGGCATCTTGGTGTTTCGCAGCACGTGCATGCCGGATTTGAACCGTGTGGTGTCGGCGACGGCACCATGGTCCGACAGGCCACTGACAGCCGCGATCTCCTTCTGGATGTACTCGGCTAGCAGCTTCCCTTCCTGACTCGCGCCGTGATAGTACGTGAAGGTGCCCGAGCGGCTGTCGGCGATCCGGTTCGAGTTGTGGTGGATGCTGACGAAGAAGTGGGCCTCCGACAGATTCGCGGTCTCGACACGCTCCTTCAGGGAGGGGTAGCTGTCGTCGCTGCGTGTCATGATCACGGTGGCTCCCTGCTCGGCCAGTAGCTTCGCGACCCGCTGTCCAACTGCGAGGTTGACTGTCTTTTCCTGCACTTTCTGGTCGCCGGTTCCGTATTGAGCTCCCGGATCGCTGCCGCCGTGACCCGGGTCGATTACGATGATCTTCTCCGAGATACGCCCCGACGCCGACCTCGGTTTGGTCAGAGTGAGCACCAGTTCGCGCGCTCCGGGCGCGATGTTGACGCCTACCGCCCCGGTGACGGCAAACTGCAGCAACGCGGCGGCCGCCTGGCCGGCGCTCTTGGAGCTGAATCGGATCCGGCTGAGGAACCCTCCGTCGGTTCGCGTCTCCTCGGCTTCCTCGATCACCGCATTCGGGATTTCGACTTCCACGGTGTCTCTGGTGCGACGAATGGCCGTCTTGCCTTTGATCAGCCGATCGGTGGGCAGGCGAACGGTGTAGACGGAATCCGATTCCTTGCTGACCAAGGGTGGGCCAAGGCTCGCTATGTCTCCGGTCGGCTTGGCGGCAGCGGCCGGGGGCGGCGTGTACTCCGTGAAGCCGGTCTTGTCGCGCGCGGCAAGCAGGGCGCCTGTCCAGGACAGTTCGTACTGCCGCTCGTTGATGGTGCGGAGCGGACTGAGCTTGGGGGCAGCACCGAGGTCGCACACCACACGCAGCGTGTCTCCGCGGAACTGGAACATGCGCACGCCCTTCTCAATGTTCTTCGTCACTGGGGGCGATGCGGTGACATATCGAGTTCCCGGCAGGTCCAGCACCACGCGGTCGGGCGTGGTCAGAACCGATACTTTGGGCTTGACGGGAAAGGATGTCTTGACGGATAGCGAGCCGTCCCCGGCGCCGATCCACTCGCAGCGAGCGAGCACATGTAGCGACTTGCCGTCATCGCGCCATTCGGTGACGCCACCGAGGAGCTGCGCTGCCGTGCGCAGAGGCAGACAATCTACGCCGTCGAAGTCGCGCAGGAACAGATTGGCGTGCTTTCCACGTGAGGTGATAAGCCCGCGGTCCCCGAGCGCCTTGACCTCCCAGCCGAGGGCCTTCGCGTGTTCGATAGGCAGGAAGCACTCGTCGCCGAGGCGGTGTGCGGGAGGATCGAGCTTCAGTTCTTTGCCGAGGTAGACCAACCCGCAGGGGTCTCCCTCCGCAGGCTCCTGTGCGAGACAGGCTGCGAGGGGGAGCGTGGCGGCCCACATCCCTATGAGAACTCTTCGCACCAGGCTATGCTCCTTGCGACCCGACAGAGGCAGGGGGGAACTTAGCACCTCTCTGCTACGGATGTCAAGCCTACGGCGCTCAGGCGGCGGGCAGCAGGGCATCCGGGGCGTGCGAAATCAAGCCGGAATGACCTGCACCACGATGGTGCGTTCGCGGGGGCGGGTGTCGAAGTCAATCAGCACCGCCTGCTGCCAGGTGCCGAGCACCGGGGCGCCGTCCACCACCGGCAGGCAGATGGAGGGACCGACCAGCGAAGCGCGGACGTGCGCGTGGCCGTTATCGTCGTGCCAGCGTTGCTCGTGGGCGTACACGGCGTCGTGCGGGGCGAGTTGCTCGAACGCACGCCGCAGGTCGGCGACGAGCCCCGGCTCGAACTCCACGGTGGTGAGCGAGGCGGTGGAACCGACGACTGCTGCGCACACGATACCTTCCTTGGCCCCACTCTCCCTCACGGCCTGCAAGAGCTGCGGCGTGATGTCCACGATGTCGGTGTTGCCGCGAGTGCGGATGCGAATCGTCTGAGCCATGTGACTGAGTATAACGCCTCTGAACGACCGACTCGGCCTGCGGAGGCGAGCAGACTTGCTCACTCCGTAAGACCGCGGTCTCACATGACTTGCCTGTGCTGGTCGCACGGACTGCAGCCGCAACCGAAGCAAATGCGAGCCAGCCTCGAGCGGTTACTAAGTGTCAGCTATCGCCAGCGCGGGCCTGGTGTTCGCGTTAAGCACCGATGTTGCGCCATCCTGGAAGTGCGGAGGACCAAGCATGCCTCGTCACGTACTCTAGCAAGATAATCCCCTTACTAGTTCGGAGGCGGAAAGCCCGGGCACCTGTTTGCGGCGGCGTTGCACTCCACGCCGTAGTACGTGCCAATGAGAATTCTACCCTCGAAAGTCCCCCAGCAGGGCGGGTTCGGGCCATCATAGCACCTGGCAACGAAACTCTCGTACTGACAACATTTCGGCCCGCCCTTTGTGCTGCACGAGTAGAAACTGGCGCTGCGCCAGTACTCGCACGTCAACGAGCATGGATCAGGAACGAGGCTTGGTGGACAAACTTCCTGTTGTGCATAGCCCATGCCGACTAGGCGCAACAGGCCCATCGCGAACAGCAGCACTGCCGCAACAACCTGCGATGCCCTTAGCGTTGCTCGGAGCATGCTCGACTACCTCCCTATCGTGATATGTCCCCATCCGCGAACTAGAACCCGCACGAGCCGCCCTGTGTGCGCGGAGGGATATCGCTCAGGTTCCGGCGCTCGACCGAGCCGTCGAGCCTGAGCAGCATTCCGATTCTCAGCTTGAGCCTCTTTTCCAAAGGGTCCGAGGGACTGTAATAGTGGTAGTACCAGTGGTTCTCGTCGAGTGCGAGCACCATGCGCTCGCCCTTTTCCCGATAGAGTCGGTTAGACGCTTCGCAAGGTACTGCACGTTCCATGTCAGGGTAGAAGGTGCATGGAAGAGGGCACCAAGAGTAGCTGAACACCCTCTCGCGGCGAGGAACTCGCTTGACCTCAGGGTCGTGCGGACACTCGAATATCCTCTTGTTTGTCACGTAGCGAGCGTCCAGCAGCGCGAATGGCAGCGGCGGCACCCCGAGACGTACCCAAATGTTGGAGCCGCTGCCCGAAGAAGCCCGACCCTCGCCCCGAGTTCCCTCGTAGTCAGAGCGATACATGGCAACGGCAACGCCGATCTGACGAAGGTTGGAGATACACGACGTCTGCCGGCCTTTCTCGCGCGCCGGAGACATCAGCACATACACGATCGCTGCCAGCACGGCCAAGATGGCTACCACGACAAGAATCTCCACCAGCGTC
>JABRVX010000012.1 GCA_039961735.1 Fimbriimonadia bacterium | reverse complement strand
CTCGGGCCGTGTCGAGGATCCATTGGCCGAAGCGCTTGCGGACTGCGGTCAGGTAGTCACCGATTGGCTCTCCGTCGCTCCTCCTGCTGAACGATGCAAGTCCGACCCAGTCGGGGCTCGTAAGGCTCCAGAGCAGGCGTCTTCGCGATTGCAGGCTGCCGGTACACTGACGACATGGTGACTCCCGAACAGGCCGATCGAGTTCTCAGCGACCTTCGCGCGTTGCCCTCACGAGGGGATAAGTTCGTCGCTCAGTGCATGGAGCGCTTGGCGGCACTGCCCGCGTACGACTGGGTCGGTGTCTACTGGCTGCGCGGCGACCGCCTCGAACTGGGACCTTACGTCGGAGCCCCCACCGAGCACACCATCATTCCGACTGGCCGAGGCGTCTGCGGTACGGCAGTCGCCGAGGGACGGAATCAGCTCGTGGCCGACGTGCGTGCGCTCGACAATTACCTTGCCTGCAGCCTCGAAACGCGGTCCGAAATCGTGGTCCTGATCCGGAACTCCGAGGGTGCCATTCTGGGTCAGATTGACGCGGACGGTCACGAAGTCGGTGCCTTCGACCACTCCGACGAAGAGATGCTCACCAAAGTCGCAGAGCTTATCGCGAGCCGCATCGAGACCTAGGCCCTCGGCTCAAAGAACCCATTCCCCGCAGTCCCACCCGCAACTTTCCACTGAGAATGTGGTATGAAAATCTGAACAGGTGTTCATATGTCCAGCTTAACTCAATCGCTTGAAGACGCTAACGCTCCGCCCAACGAGGGCCAAATCGTCCAGCTAGCCGACATCTTCGCCGCGCTGGGAGACCCGACCCGATTGCGCATCGTCTCCGCCATAGCCCAGGACGAGCTGTGCGTCTGTGAACTTTCCGAGGCACTTGGCATCACTCCGTCGAATTGCTCCCACCAGCTCCGGCTCCTCAGGGCACTGCGGCTCGTCCGCTCGCGCAGGGAGGGGAAGCATGTCTACTATACGGTGGACGACGAGCACGTCCGGCGGCTGGTGCAGCAAGGCTTGGCACACGTGACGGAGGCGCGTTAGTTGGCGACCGAGAACTTCGATCTCTCCCAATCGGTCCCTACTGCAGCGCAGTGCGACGCTTGCCTAGACCGGTTCCTCGAGCGGGCGCAAGGCGTTCGCGGCGTGCAGGCGATCCGACCAACACTGGACCGCCGCTCCGCCGACGTGGATACCGACGGAAGCAATGACACCTGGCGAGAGCAGCTCGACCGCGTGGGTGCCGGGGTGTCAGACGGCGTGGTGCACGAGACACTGCGTCTGACGGGCCTCGACTGTCCCTCCTGCGCCGAGAAGGTGCAGAAGGCGGTAGCCGACCTGCCAGGGGTCAATCACGCTTCCGTTAGCTACACATCGAAGAAGCTGTTCGTCGAGTATGACAGTGCGCGCATCGGCCCTCGCGGCGTCGCGGACGCCCTCCGGCGTGCCGGCTTCGCACCGGTGGCCCCCGGATCGAGGCTCATCGTGCCTCCATTCGTGCGCCTGCCCCTAACCGGCGCGCTGCTAATGCTGGGCACCGTCGGCGACTACTTACACTGGCCGCTGGCTTGGCTACTCCTGCTGCCGGTGGTCCTGGTCGAGGGCTGGCCCATCTTCCAGGGCGCGCTCGCCTCGCTGAAGCGGTGCACGGCAAACATGAACGTCCTGATGGCGGTGGCGGTGCTCGGTGCGATCGGCATCGGTCACTGGAGCGAGGCGGCAGCGGTGGTCTGGCTTGCCGCGCTGGGTGGACTGGTACAGGACTGGGCGGTGCGTCGCACCCGCTCGGCTGTTGATGCACTGCTCTCGCTCACCCCCAACCGCGCCAGGCGCTGCACCCCAGAGGGCCCGAAGGTGGTAGACACAGCCATCGTTCAGCCTGGAGACACCATCGAAGTCCACCCAGGAGAGTTGTTCCCGTTGGACGGCGTCATTCTTCAGGGCGAGACGGAGGCGGTGGAAGCTGCACTCACCGGCGAGAGCATTCCCGTGTCCAAAGGCCCGGAGGACCGCGTGTTCGCAGGAACCGTGAACGGCTCGGGCACCGTGTACGTTCGCGTCACCGGGGATGTGACGGACACCGCGCTTGCGCGAATGATTCGCACGATCGAAGAGTCGCAGGACCATAAGGCACCTATGCAAAGCATGGTGGATCGCTTTGCCGCGGTGTACACTCCTCTGGTCGTGTTGCTGGCAGTGCTCTTGGCAACCCTGCCCCCGCTCATCGGTGGCGGCGATTGGAACTTGTGGATCAGCCGCAGCCTTTGGCTCCTCATCGTATCCTGTCCATGTGCGTTGGTGATCTCCACTCCCGTTGCAGTCGTTGCGGCGGTGGGCGCGGCATCACGACTCGGAGCACTGGTCAAAGGCGGAGCCGTGCTCGACGTGCTATCCCGCGTACGAACGGCCGTCTTCGATAAGACCGGAACCCTCACGTATGCAGCACTCGAAGTGGTCGAAGTCCGACCGCTCGACGCGCATACGGAGAACGAAGTCCTCAGCCTAGCCGCGGCCATCGAAGCCCACTCTCGACACCCCGCGGCGACCGCCATCGTCCGAGAGGCCGAGTCGCGCGGTTTGACCACTCGTCGACCGTCGGACGTAAAGGTGGTTCCTGGTGCCGGCATGGAGGGCCGGGTGGGTGATGCCCGCGTGCGTGTTGGTCGCGGCTCATGGCTCGGGGTGGCCGACATCCAGGAGCCCGGCCAGATAGCCGTCTACGTCGCTCGAGACCACGAAGTAGAGGGTCTCATCCTGTTGCGCGACACCCTCCGCTTCGAGGCTGCTGGGGCGATCGCTCAGCTCCGCGCACTCGGCTTCCATCGTGTACTCCTGCTCAGCGGCGACAAGGAGGGGACGACGGCAGAAGCCGCCAGAGCGGTAGACATCACAGAGTACGAAGGCGGCCTCATGCCCGAAGACAAAGCGGCCCGCGTGCGCCAGCTGGCAGCCGACGAGCCGGTGCTTATGGTAGGGGACGGTATCAATGACCTGCCCGCCCTCGAAGAGGCCACCGTCTCCATCACCATGGGTCGGACGGGCGCGGAAGCCGCTATCGATCATGGGGACGTAGTGCTGAAGGAAGACCGAATCGAGGTCCTGCCGACGCTGATTCGGCTCGCACGACGCACCGCCTCGGTGATGCGACAGAACATTGCCTTCGCTGTACTCACGAAAGTGGGCCTGGTCACGCTGAGCGTGCCCTTCGTGCTACCTTTGTGGCTCGCTGTCATCGGCGACGTCGGCGTGTCCCTATTGGTCACGCTGAACGCCGCCAGGCTCACCTCACTCCGAGGGCTTCGCTAGCTTCTCCAGCAGCCCCGGCACCAGATCGTTCATCAGCACGTTCTCCACGTAATACCAGTACAGCGAGTTGTCTCCATACTTGGCGGGGTCGGGCTCCTTCCCCCCCTGCGCCTTCGTGATCACCTTCTTGGCCGATGCGATGGCGGACTTCACCTGCTCCTCGGTCAACACCTTCTTCAGTTCGTCGCCAAGCGAGCGCACTGTGTTGATCCTTAGGTTGGCCCTGTCTACCGCGTGCGCCATCACCATCTTCTGCCACTCGTCGAAGTAGGAGTCGGGCGGGATCTCGCCCTTCATGGCCTTCGCGTGCGCCTCCTCCACCTTCGGTTTCAGCTTCTTGACCGAAGCCGCCTCCTTGGCCTCCAGCGCCTTCAGTTCCTTGTCGAACTTCTCGCGTGAGGCTTTCAGCGCCGCTATGACCTTCGGATACTGCTCCTTGGTCAGCTTCAGTGGCGAGAGGTCCGTCAGCAGGTTCACTTCGTCATTGGCACGCATGATCGGCGCGATACCGTGGGGGTCCGTCGCATCCTGCCCGATCGCGGAAGCAGCCATAGTTACGAATAGGCTCGCAAGGAGCAGTCGGAGTGTCATTGCTCCCCTCCCTCCTGGCCCACCTCACCGGGGCCGCAGGTATACTCGGCGCACTCACTCCGGAGGGCGCCATGTCCGTTTCCAACACCGATTATGACGTGAAAGACCTCGGCCTGGCCAAGGCAGGGCAGGATCGCATCGAATGGGCCGCGCAAGAAATGCCCGTGCTTCACAGTATCCGCCAGCGCTTCGAGAAGGAGCGGCCGCTGCAGGGCGCGCGGATCGCAGCTTGTCTGCATATTACTACGGAGACGGCCAACCTGCTCGTTACCCTGAAGGCCGGGGGTGCGGAAGTGGCTTGCTGCGCTTCGAACCCGCTGTCTACGCAAGACGACGTGGCCGCCGCGTTGGTGGTGGAGCACGGCATCCCCGCCTTCTGCATCAAGGGCGAGGACCGGGACACCTACTACCGTCACATCCATAGCGTGCTAGACACCAAGCCCACCATCACGATGGATGACGGCGCGGACACCGTGGGAGTGCTGCACTCAGATAGGCAGGAGCTGCTCCAGGGCATCGTCGGCGGCACCGAAGAGACCACCACCGGCGTCATCCGACTGCGTGCGATGGCGAAGGAAGGGGTGTTAAGATATCCCATCATCGCCGTGAACGATGCGGAGACCAAGCATCAGTTCGATAACCGATACGGCACGGGGCAGAGTACGTTGGATGGCATCATGCGCGCTACCAACCTGCTACTCGCGGGGCGGGTAGTAGTAGTTGCCGGATATGGGTGGTGCGGTAAGGGTGTGGCGAATCGCGCACGCGGCCTGGGGGCGCACGTAGTAGTAACGGAGATCGATCCGGTGAAAGGGATCGAGGCCGTAATGGACGGCTTCCCCGTGATGAGCATGGACCGAGCCTCCGAGATCGGCGATGTATTCGTTACGGTTACCGGCAACTGCGACGTGCTGGACGAAGCGGACTTCGGGCGCATGAAGTCCGGTGCGGTGATGGCCAACTCCGGCCACTTCAACGACGAGATCGACATACCCACGCTGGAGCGGCTCGCTGTTAGCAAACGGCGCGTGCGCGAGTACGTGGACGAGTACGTAATGCCCGACGGCAGAAAGCTGTATCTGTTAGGTGAGGGACGACTGATTAACCTGGCAGCCGCGGAGGGTCACCCCGCTTCGGTCATGGACATGAGCTTTGCCAACCAGGCGCTGTGCGCGGAGTACCTGATGAAGAACGCCTCCTCCCTCCTGTGTCAGGTGTACTCGGTGCCGGAAGAGATTGACAAGGAGATCGCGCGCATCAAACTTCTGTCCCTCGGCCACACCCTGGACACCCTCACCCCCAAACAAGAACACTACCTCGCCAGCTGGAACATGGGGACGTAGGTCTTTCCCGTGTCCCTCCAATTGTTTGCCAGCCTCGCCTAGAGGGGCACAGACGGTCTCTGCTACTGGACGTCGCGAAGGTGCCCCTCTAGGCGAGGCTGGCCGCTTGGTTGGGGGGACCGGGCAGACACCTATCGGATACAATCTCACCGTTGCTGCCAATCACCTGCCCTCGGTTGGGGGGACCGGGCAGACACCTATCGGATACAATCAGCGCCTTCACGAGCGCTGGCCCGTCCTTGTTGGGGGGACCGGGCAGACACCTATCGGATACAATAGTCGAGCACGCGGAATGAAGAGCACTGCAGTTGGGGGGACCGGGCAGACACCTATCGGATACAATCCTGTGTCGAGCGACTCCGACGACATCCCTGTTGGGGGGACCGGGCAGACACCTATCGGATACAATGACGATCGCGAACTATGGCCGCAGCTCCAGGTTGGGGGGACCGGGCAGACACCTATCGGATACAATGAGGTTGATATCCACATTGACCTTAAGGCCGTTGGGGGGACCGGGCAGACACCTATCGGATACAATACGGTGATACGTAAGGTAGGCGGAGTGGACGTTGGGGGGACCGGGCAGACACCTATCGGATACAATACGACTCGAACTCGCTCGGTGGTTGTGGGAGTTGGGGGGACCGGGCAGACACCTATCGGATACAATATGTATCTGGATGAGACGGCGCGCGCAATCGTTGGCGGGACCGGGCAGACACCTATCGGATACAATTACCTCCGCTTCCGGGAGCGGCGGGTCGCAGTTGGGGGGACCGGGCAGACACCTATCGGATACAATCTGAGGCGTGGAGGACGGGATTGATTAGCAGTTGGGGGGACCGGGCAGACACCTATCGGATACAATTACATCGAACGGCTGGTTTCAGCTTTTTGTGTTGGGGGGACCGGGCAGACACCTATCGGATACAATCGCGATGATATTATCCACAGCGATGGCGCAGTTGGGGGGACCGGGCAGACACCTATCGGATACAATAGGGCGGCGACGCAGTACCAAAAGAAGCTAGTTGGGGGGACCGGGCAGACACCTATCGGATACAATCCGATATGTAATCGGAGCTGACCCTACCGAGTTGGGGGGACCGGGCAGACACCTATCGGATACAATACCTATGTCTCCATCCTCTATCCAGCGTGGGTTGGGGGGACCGGGCAGACACCTATCGGATACAATAGGTGTCGGTCGTCGCCAATCGCATCACCCGTTGGGGGGACCGGGCAGACACCTATCGGATACAATATCCGTTCGGGTTCGATCACCACATCGAATGTTGGGGGGACCGGGCAGACACCTATCGGATACAATAGCTTCCAGGAATAACCCGTCGAATTTCAGGTTGGGGGGACCGGGCAGACACCTATCGGATACAATACTGTCATGTTTCAGCATCTGCAACGCTAAGTTGGGGGGACCGGGCAGACACCTATCGGATACAATCTCCTCGGCGTTAGCCGAGGAGATTGAGTGTTGTTAAGAGGTCGAAATTTCGAATAGAGTGAGCTGTTCGGGCGGTTTCTCGGGCTTTTTTTTCATCGGTCCGTAGAACCGCAGCATCCGCTCGAACTGCTTGTCCGTAAACTTCAGCACCCGAACCTCGCCCTGGGGCGGCAAATGGGCGCGTAGCCGCCCGATGTGAACCTCGGCCCGCTCCTCGCTCGGGCAGTGCCGTCCGTACACGCTGTATTGCATGAAGATGTAGCCATCGCCGAGCAGGAACTTCCGGAACTTCGCGTATTCCTTCCGTTGCTGCTTCGTGAGTACGGGAAGATCGAACATCGTAAGAAGCCACACGCTTCGGTACCCTCCGAAGATCACTCCTCGTCTTCCTCCGTAGAATCGGCCCCGATGGAATCGGGGTCCAGTTCGGGCATCGGCACTTCCAGTTTGCGGATCTGTCCGAATAGATAATCGCGAAAGGCTGCAGCGTACATCCCAAGTCCCACCGTCAGGGGGTAACGCTTGCGACCGACCTTCAGTTGCCGCAGCGTGATGCCCAGCATGTGTCGCTTGAGCGCTGGGGTCAGCTCCGCGTCGTCGGCCATGTCCTCCCCGGCCTCCAGGGCCACCCAGTCCACGAGCGGTCGGATGGGCTCCATCACGTCGTCGGCGAGACAGAAGGGGTTGTTCCGATGCATGTGGTGGACGCCCAGCGCCGGATGCAGGCCGGTGCCGACGATTGCACGAGCGCAGGCCGCCCGAAGCACGGCGTAGCCGTAGTTCAGAAGCGCGTTGAAACCTCCTACCCCCCGCTCGCGAACGAACTCGTCGCCGCACAGCGCCTTGAAGTACATCCCGGCCGCAATGCCTTCCAGGTTCTCCGGGTCGCCACTGCGCACTTCGTTCGCCAAACGGGCGAGCTTGCCGGCTTTACCGCCCCGGCGTCGGACCACTTCGGCCTGGTTTCTGATCTTCGCTTGAACTAGCGCTTGCCAGGCGCGCTTCTTGCGAGGCAGTTTCACTTCGATCTGGCGGCGCAGGATCTGCGTGTGCAGGGCGTTGCCTTCGAACGGCAGCAGCAGCCCGATAGGCATGTGCTTTTCGTCGCACACTACCGTTGCGACGTTGGACTCGGCGAGCAGCCCGAGCGCGTGCTTGGAAATGCGGATGTGCGGGTCGTCCAGAATGAGGACGCCGAGATCCTCCAGCGGCACGGACTGCTCCTCGCCGTCCTGTGGCTCCACGACGAGGAGCTTCCACTTCGCCCGGATGCTGGCCGGGCAGCCGATATCCACCACTCTTGCCTGCACGGGCCGTCACCCGTCACCCGGCTCGTCGTACTGCCCGTGGGCGGGCAGGCCAGCCGGGCTACCGGGTTAATCGTTGGCCGGGAACACTCGGCCCAGTAGGTCGGTGTTGACCTTCGTGCAGCGCAGGACGTTGATCGCTTGCTGAAGGAGGCCCCACTTCTCGTCTGGCCCGGCGAGCGTCGCTTCCCTGAAGACCGCCCGCGCCGCTGTGGCCCCGAATTTCTGCACTCGATACAGCTTCTCGTCCTCGTCCATCCGCACTAAGTCTCCCTGGCTCAGGCTCATGACGAAGCGCCAGTCCGGGCCGTGGTCACGCTGAACAATCGGCCGCTTCGGGATACCCTTGCTCGGCTTCCCGTGCGCGCGCTCGGCGGCTTCCAGCATCGAGACGAACACGCCCTTTCGCTGCCCCACCTTCCACTTCTTCCCCTCCTCGTCCTGATGTGCCCTCAGGCATTCCAGGATCTCCACATGGTGGTAGCTGCCGAGGAATGCGTGGCCGTGTGGGAGCTGGACGGTGGCCTTCGGTTCGCGTGCGACGCATATGCGCGCCCGCCTGACACGCGTACGCTTGTAGGTGGGCGATTCTGCAAACGCCTTTTTCAGGTCGCCGCCCGCCGCTGTCACGCGCTCCTTCACCTGCTTCCGCAGCTCGGGGTCCCGAATGTCTTCGATTTGCCCAGCGCTGAGGTCTTCCAGCCGCTTGCGGATGTGATACATCGGCCGGTCGCCGTCCATATGCACGCCATAGATGCCTTCCTCGTGTAGGCCTCCGAATAGCTTCCTGGTCGGCGCGAAGGAGACCACCATTGTGTCCAGTGCCTTCTTCACGTCGTCACGCAGCGTCGGCCATGGAGGAGGGAACTTCAGTCGCTCGTCGTCCACCGTCTGGCGAAGCGTGAGGCTGCCACCCTTGGCGGTGATGTCCGAGAGGCGCTTCAGCAGGCTGCGCGTGGTGCAGGCGATGACTACGGCGTCTATGGCGTGGTGGCGATGATCGGTGCGCTTCTCCGCCTTTGCTTTCTCGCTGTCGGGAGGTGGCGCGGGCAGCATGCCGTTGAGCCCCCACACGTGGCGCAGTGCGGCGGTCGCGCCTCCGCGCGACACGTCCACTTCCGGGATCACTTGCTTCAAGTAGTCCTTCGTTGCGCGGCAGATGTAGCGCGTGTCATTGAGCTGGCGAGACACGAACTGTTCGGTGTCAATCTCGATTTGTTCGAACTTTTTCTGCTTCGGCTTGGGCAGGCACTGAATGCGCAGCTTCACCTCGCCGTACCTCTGCTCGTCGCTCGAGAACAACTCGTACGGCGTCTTGTTTCTCTTGACATGCCGGTTGAACTGCGTGTCGCAGAGGGTCTTGTTCATGTACGAGTCGTCCAGGCAGCGGCTGTAGGGGATGATGTGTTCTACCTCGAAGTCGCCTGTGAGTAGCGACCTCTCGGTGATGGACTTGCCGGTGTAGGGACAGGTGTAGTTGCACTCCTTGAGCAAACGCAGCCAGAGAATCTGGTCGCTGCTAGGTTCTTCGATACCCAGCTCCTTGGCTTTCTCCACCGCCCAATCGCGTTGCTCTCGGTTCTCTCGGTTCTCTCGCAAGATGCGTTCCCGTTGCTCGCGGTTCAGCTTCATGTCGCGTGCCATTTCGATGGTGGCCGCGTCTGGCCGACCATACTCTCGGATGATGGCGTTGACGAGCTTGCGCACCTGGTGCAGAGCGTGGTCCACGACGGGGTTGCGCGTAAGCTCGGGTTTCGGAAGCCGACTGAGCAGGTGTTGGCTGATCTGGTCGGCGCGTAGGTAGCCCGCGGCCTGGCAAGCGTCGTGATAGTTCTGCCCGTTTATGAGCCCGTAGCCTGGGATGCGGTCGCCGCCACCCTTCGGCTTCGGTCCATAAAGGATGCGGTCCATCGCGCGGGCGCTCAGGCTCATCACGCCGCCAGGGAGTTGGAGGATGGCCAAGCGATACGCTGTCTTCGGGTCGAAGCGCCAGTTCGGGTGATCGAGCAGGTGCTTGACGAGGTCGGCCTTGTCCGTAATGGTGAGGAGCGATTCGACCAGCTTGTCCTTCCGCTCTCTCGGCCAGGCATCCCATTCGTCACCGATAATGCGCCGGAGTCGGACGTCCGTGATGTTGCCGGCGAATTTCTTCTTTCCGCCGTCCACCTCGAAGTTGATGCGTGCTTCCGCGGAGAGTCCGAGGACCTTGCGGAACTGCTTCCAGGTTATCTCCTCCTTGCCGTGCAGGGCCGCGTAGATTTTGTTGCGCTCTTCCAGCGTCAGAAAGCGCCAGCCCGCCAGGTTGTCCGTTAGCACTTCGATGTGTGCGAGGTCTTGCCAGATGCGAAACTCCTGCGACAGGAGCAGCGCGCGGTCCGCCCTTCGATGGTGCCGCTCGAACTGACAACGACCGATCGTGCCCTTTGGTTTTAGCTTCAGTTTTTCTGTCCCGTCGGGAAGCTTGACGCGCTTCAGCACGTACGGTCGGCGTAGGGGGCGCTGGAAGAAGATGGCGTGAAACAGCTTGGCTCTCAAACCGTCGGTCAGTAGGTCAGGATAGTGCGGTTGCTGCGCCGCCCAGATAGCTTCGAATTCCTCCTCGTACATCGCCCTATCCGTCTTGCGCTCCCGCGCCCGGAGACGGTCATGTGGTTCGCGCTCATGGTTTATACGATATAGGTACTCGCCCAGTGTGCGACAGCCGTTCTTCTCGATCTCCTGGCGGAGTTCAGCGATGGCTTTGAGGGTCTCGCTCTGTTCCTTTTTCTCCTCCTTACTCAGTTCTTCTTGGCCTTCCATCTCGTCGGTCTCTGGCTTCTCGATGAACTCGCGAACACGCGGATCGAGGTGGTGGAGATCTGCGAACAGTGCTTTGCGGTTGCTCTTGAACCCGCGGCGGTGGGCGAGGTGGAACAGAGCACGCCCGATTTGGTGCAGCGAGAGCTTCTCGTCCAAGGCGCGAGCACGCACCTCGTACGGGTCCAAGTGGTCAACTACACGATTGCGTTCCTCTTCGTCGAGCGGCAGCAGCCCTGCTTCGACTAGCGCGTCCCTTGCAGTGCGTATACGTGCCGCCCGGCGTTCCAGATTTCGCCGCATCCCGCGCTTCTGCCTTCGCTCCCTATTCTTTGGGACAAACGATTCGCGCTTCTGCGGGTCAGTTACTTCCGAGAAGATCCGCACACCGCAGTCGACGAGTTTTCGCGCGTTACCGTCTTCCTCTTCAAGCAACGCCCAGCCGATAGATGAGGTACCGAGATCGAGTCCAAGCCGTTTCATGGTAGCTAGATTGCATCTTCTATGGGAGTGTGGTATACTCCTCGTGTATCCGAAAGGTGTCTGCCCGAACCATCCCTTCAATAAGGTTCGCCGCAGGCAACTCCCCCCATCGCGGGGTGACTATCTAGGGTCCGGTCGCAAGACCGGGCCCTACTTACGTTACGATTAGCGTGATGCCAACGCGATGGCTAGCCTCCATCCAGTTCCCCTGCAACATACTCTACAGCCGAGTGCGGCACGTGGCCGAGGATGCTTGGATTTGGTCGAGAGGGTGGGATGTGTGCCAAGCAAGCATCGCAGGGTTGTGACCTTTGTACCAAGTATCCCGTCTTACGTCAAGAATCGGTTAGATGTGGCGATTCGGGGCGCTCTGCCGTTGCTCATCCGTCATCCCTGTTGTAGAATAGGGGAGCAGTTTTGCCATAGGGAAGGGAGAAAGGTGTTATCGGCTCGAGGCGCTAGGCCCCCAGCGGCTCGGACCTGGTATCTGCTCATCGGTGTAGGCTGCTTGTTCCTATCGGCCCTACCCGTCGCGGCCGACTATGTTGCGCGCCTGTGGTTCCGCAACGAGACCAAGGGTCTCGAAGGGCCGGGTGCCCTCCCAGCAGAGCCAGGCGACCAAGTGTCCATCCGCTTTGCGTACTGGACGGACGACCCTGATATCGAGCGATGGACGATTCTGCAGGCCACGCTCTCGCTGGACGGTATCGGCATTATTAGCGACGCCGAGGCGAACACCTTTGCCAATCAGGCGAACGCCGGGTTCTCGCCGAGCGGGCACTTTCCGCTAAAGGTATTTTGGCAACCCGACTACGGGCCCATGCACGATAACGGCATAGACCCCGGCGACACCACCAAACCCTTCGTGGCCGAGCGAGGTCTCTACTTCGTGGTCGGCGCGAACGGGAGCGCATCGTCGTCCTGGAGCTTCAACCGTACGCTCTTCACCTTCACCGTCCAGCCGGAAGGCATAGGTCAAGATCTGCACTGGCTTTTCGACGGCAGAGAGACGCCCGCCGGCCTCTCCACCCGGATGATGGACTACCAACCAATCACGGTGGACGTGACGGACAATTACCTGGTGGTCCTTCCGGCGTTCTCTCGCGTTGGTGGGTCGGTCACGTTATCAAATTGGCTGCAGCCTGCAGAAGGGGTAGATGTCGAATACTGGTTGCTCGACGATCAACAAGTCGTATCTTCTGGATGGACCACACTGGGGCCGAATGGCAGCTACGAACTGAGCTTCCCGCTGTCCGGTGAGTATCGTCTGCGCCTGAAAGCCTCGCACTGGCTGAGCGCTCTCTCTCAACCACTGCAGCTTGCACCTTTGTCACCCGCGCAGGCCGACTTCGTTCTCTCCAATGGTGACTCGGACGGGGACAACACGATCACTATCAGCGACATCAACGCTGTTCTGGTGAAGTTCGCGCTGACGGGACAGGTGAGGGAAGACCTAGACGGCTCGGGAATCGTGGATCTGCCGGATCTCAGCATCGCCCTTCTCGGCCTCGGTCAGATCGGCGACTAGGCAGCCTGCACCTGGTCCGTACTCTCGGGATGCTTTGTGGCCCTGCGAGGACGGGTTAGCCACCCGAGGAACAGCGGCGGCACTGCCATGAACAGACACGCCCATCCGTAGCCTAGCCACGGTCGGTCGATGAACGCCGGCGTGTCCATCTCCTCGACCCCCTTGGCCCCCACGAACAGTCCAACCACCGAACGGGCGAAGCCCTCCATGGGCCCGAGCCGACTCCATCGGAAGTACTGCGGCTTGTCGAGGCGGTATGGGTAGTGCTCGTGCTTCTGGAACACCTGCGCGAAGATCTCAGGGTTGTCACGGACCTCCTCGATGGTGGCGATCCGTCCCTCCTCGTTCACCCAGTAGTGATCGAAAGCAGGGTCCAACAGGCGGTAACCGCCATCATGCCAGACGGATACCATCTTGTGTTCTCCGCCCGCGGCTGCATCGTCCAACAACACCATACGCACAGGCATCCCGCGAATCCGCGCGATCGCACCGATCAGTTCGCTCATGCTCCCGCACTCACCGAAGCGTTCCGTGCCAGGAAACGCATAACCTTCGCGCAGGACCGTCACGGGAGAGAGTTTGAGCGGCAGCCGTTCCTCCAGCTTGGCCACCCAGTGAGCTTTCGCTGGATCTACAGGGTGCTTGCACTCTACCGCGACGTAGTGCAGCAGTTCTTTCAGCGACTCCTCCGTGTCCATCCCCGGGCGAAAGAACTGCTGGGAGAAGCGGTACAGCTCACGGTTGTCGAAGTACACCTTGGTCCAGCAGACTGCGGTACCGAGCAGCAGCACGAGGCCGATGGCAAGCATCGTGCGCGAGAACCCGCGGCTTCGAAACACTTTGCGCATCGCTTCCTCCTTGCGTAATGGGCCCTCGCAACATCGAGGGCTGCAAAGTAACGATTACAGGAGAACCGAGAACATAGGACACACAGAGCGGTCGGATTGCTCCCTAGAAGCGCATTCCGAGGCTGGCTTTCGCTTCATACTCCCTACGATCCCTCATGAGCGAGCCATGGTCGTAGTAGTCTTTCATCCGTCCCTCCAGCGAAATATGGAACGAGCCACGCGCACTGTGAAAGCCGAGGCCGTAGGACCGATACCCTGTAAGCGAGTCGGCAAATAGCCCCTCTTCTGCGTAGAGCAGCCGGAACGATGTCGAGCGATTGAAGAAGACACCGCTTTGCAGTTCGAGCTTCCGGCGTTCGGTAGAGCCGCTGAGCGGTGCGCTCTCCGCGTACGTACCGCCAAGCACCAGTGAGCCTAAGGTCAAGTCGGCCCCAGCGGCCCGTCGGCGCACCTCCTCCGGCATACCCATCTTGTCTTCTGGTCGGTCCGCGTACTCGGCCCGAAGCGCCAGTGGCCGAACGGGCTGCGAAGTGACCCGCATGACGAGTGTGTCGATAGGCTCTCCGCCGTCGGGGGACTCGCGTCGCCTGCCCATGCCACTGAACTCGACCGGAAGCAACGGCGACCACTTCAGCTCCACGCCCGCAGCTTCGTCGAATGGGGTGCCGCTTCCGGCGAAGTAGGTGCCCGCCAGCCCGATTCGAGACACGGGTTGCCACCAGAGCTTCGTGTCCGCAGCGGTTACTTCCCCCTCGGTAATCGCCGAGGCCTCTAGCCGTACCGAGCGGCTGACACGAGCCTGGCCGGAGACCGACGTTTCGCCCGTCCCGCCACGGTCCGGAGCCGTGTGCGAAGCAGCGAGGGAAGCGACTGGGTCGGTAGCTTCGAACCGTACTCTCGTCTTGCCGCCCGTGCCCATCTCGCCGAGCCAGTCCACCCCGAACGTAATCGGCTGGTAGGGCGTGTAGGTTAGCCCGAGCCGGTCTTGTGTTCGAGTGCGTCCGCCATCGCTGGTCACTCCGCGCGAGGCCGCGAACGAGAGCTCCGGATCGAGCATGACGTCGAATCCTGCGCCGTAGGCTGACCGCTGAATCCCCGTGGTCGTCTCTTCTTCCCGGAATGTCGCGTAGGCGGATCCGCGGTCGCCTCTGGCCCGCCAATCGGCGGATAGCACGTCCGTCCCGGCCTTGGCTCCCATCGCCTTGGCTCCGGCGAACTGGTCGCCCGCTGAGAGGTAGGAAGCCTTGAGCGAGCCCCCGAGCAGCCCACCAGCCACATCCATCTGCACGAAACTCGATCCTGGAGCAGAGAGGTCACGCTCGGAGAAATAGTAGCCGGAGGTCCATTGCCACCCGCCTCTCGTGCGATACGAGCCCCGCAGTCCCAGAAAGCCCGTGAGGTCGTCTCTCATCTGCGCAACGAGTCCCAGTCTCGCAGTGCTGGTGGCTAAGAAGTCGGTTTCGAGGGGCACGAGCGTGCGGCCGGATTGGCGCGAAGACCGACCCTTGGCGATCTCGTACTCGATCAGAGCGGACTCGCCGGGGGCCAACGGGGGTTCGAAGCGAATGTAACCGAGGTCCGGATTGACGAAGTAATCGCGGCCCGCGACCAGTAGGAGCCCTCCCCGTCGCACGCGTTCGCTTCCTGCCACGATGCCTTGCCACTGCAGCTTCGGCATGGCAATGCCCGCCTCTCCTACGAGCAACTCCGACACCCGCTCGGTTTGTGCAAGAGTGGCGACCGAAAGCGTCAGAACCAGTGTTGTCGCTAGAGTGGCGCGCATCACTCCGCCACCGGTCACAGCTAGCCTCCGTCCGTGAGAATACCCAGACCCGCCCGCAAATTCTGGCGGAAGAGCCCCGTTTCCTTACCGACTTAGACGTCTCGCCACCGTAATCGTGCCGAACCCACGGCCAAAGACCCGTCAAACCGGCGAGTCCGTTCTAGACGCAAGAGGCGGAATGAACCATCCGACAATTCCTGCGGAAGGTGGTTCGGGGGATGGGAAACCGGGAACTTAGGATTGTGAAGCTACTCCAGCCAGAGATCTGCCTGGAGTGCCGGTTCGCACATATGGCGAACGTCGAGACCCCGGACGGCCGGGAGCAACGGATGCTCTACTGCCGTCGACTCGATTGCGACAACTGGGATTACTCTAGCGCAGAGCCCGCGACCAAGGTGGACTGGGTCGAGGAGATCAAGTAGCGCTTCTTGAAATCCGAATCGGCCCACCGGACGCCTGCACACGCACCTCACGTGGCGTCACTTCCACGCGCTGCAGCTGAACGGGGAAGGGCAGTGCCGACACGTCGAGCAGCGGGTTCACGCTCTCCAACACTCGCTCGACGAGCGCGTCCGGCGCGCCCATGCCGGCCACTCGCACGGAGCTTGGGTGAAACGCGATCTGCGTCCCTTGCACGACTTCCAGGCTGCCGACCGCCTCGACCCCCAGCGGCAGCAGCCCCTGCATCCTCGCCGAGACTTTGACCGTTCCGTCCTGCAACACTACCTGCAGGTCCTGCACGGCATCAGGCGAGTTCTCTACCACGAAACTCACGATGGACTCGGCTGACATGCGCGCCGAGATCGTGGCTCGGCCAGGCAGCACGAAGGTTAGGCGGTCGGCCTCATAACTCACGTCGCCGGTCTCGACTACGACTTCGTCCAGGGTGAGGCCGTTGTCCAGGACTACTCCGGTCAGCCTGACTTCGCATTGTCCAGCGGATAGCTTCATCTAGGGCAGTTTCGCCACAGATTGCGCCGTTCCTGGACAATGGGCCAAACCCTTGATAGAATGTCGGCAGGCGGCCTTCCCCGAAGGCCGCAAATCGAGACGAAAGGATGGACATCAAGACCATGAGAGCCTTAGCCCTGATCGCTCTGGGCTCGGCCTTCACAGTCGCACCGGCCCAGGAGTGGGACGTCGCCCAGCGCATACCTGAAGGCGTGCAGCCACGGGTCGTCTATGCCGAGGTAGGGGCAGACGGGATCGGTCGCGTTGTGTCGGCGCCCGGTGTCAACATGCAGGCTGCTCCCCAGCTACCCCTTTACAGCGTGATGAAGAGCAGTGGCTACTTCAGCACCGCGGGACCCAGCCGACAGGACGGCATCGGTTTTCCCGCACCGGCCTATGTCACCGAGATGGCAATTTGGTACTTCGACAACAGTGGTGCAGGCCCATCCGATACTGTGGACGTTGACTTCACCTTCTTCGATGGTACGGCCCCCGGCGGCATCGGCTCCAACGATGATCGTGCCGAGATCATCGAGGGTGGCTGCCGCGGGGTTGCCGGCTTGGCCATCGGGTTCGTTACTGTAACCGGGCTCCCGCAGGACAGCACCTACTCGTGGATCGTCCAGATCACCCTCGGAGCCAGCTCGTTCATCGCCCCCGGGCACGTATGGGTCGAGCACCGGTACTACAACCAGACCTTCGGTGCAGGCGGAACGACAGGACCGATCCTTGCGGCTGGCGACGTGGTCGGCGTGCCGCTCGGCGTGCACTCGGTCTTCCAGTTCTCCAACTATCCGTACCAGAGCTCGGGCTCCGACAGCCAGAACCGCTGGTACAACCCAGGGACGGGAGGGTGCGCTTGGTTCAACCCATATCCGTTGGCAAACGTGGCATATGAGTTTCGCGGCCGCTATGCGCTTGTGTGTGAGCTGGGCGGTGAGTATGGCTCGATCGGCCCAGTACTGACTGGAGCCATGAACAAACTGTGGGTGGCTGTAGCGGATCCGAACGACCCCAACAAGCCTATCTACTATGATGTGGTTACCGTCTACGGTGAGGACGGCACAGGACAGGTGAACCGGTGGTTCATGCTGCCGTTCATGAGCAGCGGCCCCTATGAGGTCACAGTCATGCCGTTCAACGGCTTCCTCGGCAAGAAGCTTACGGTGACCCCCGATCCCGTCTCCTTCAGCGCCGCCGTCACCTTCCCGCTGGTTCGCGGTGACGCAAACGGCGACAATGCTGTCAACATCTCCGACCTGAACAGCATCTTGATCAACTTCGGCAAAACGGGCGACACCCCGTAAGCCGCAGTTCGACGCTGATTGGGTCTCGCTGTTCGCGCCCCGGCATTGCCGGGGCGCGAACTCACTTCTGGATAGGTCAGGGAGGCGTGTCCTGTCGCGCCGAATACTTTAGCACTACTGGCATCACGTGCCGGGGAGTGAATTGGAGGTCATAGGGATGAGATTGTGGACAACGTTGCTGTTATCAACTGCCTGCGCGGCGGTTCAGGCGCAGGAAGGCACCATCCGTGAGCTGCTCTCGGGTTCGAAGTACCCCAAGTTCATCACGGCGGAACAGGGAGAAGCCGACTACATGCCGGTGCAGATCGAGGCAGGCAGCGGAATGTCGGCTCTGATGGCGATGTTCGTTGGAGTTGCAGGGGGTATGGGTGGGCCGGCATTCCCGCCCGCTTACACGAAAGGAGACACGGTCCGCATCGGAGAGAAGACATATCTCGTGGCGTACGTTCTGCCACCGGACCTGATGCGCGGCATGATGGGTGCGATGGACGTGGCGATTCCCGGTGAGCCGGGCATCGAGGTGGGTCCGGGCGAACCGGGCGACGAGCCCGACGAGCCGCCGATGATGGGGCCTCAGGACCGTCCTCCCTTCGGCCCGTCCGACCCGCCAAAGCCGTCGCGCTACGTCTTGACCTTCTACAACCTAGACCTGCTGGGCAGCATCAGCCCCTGGTTCCCTCCGGAGCCACCGCCGTTCGAGCGATAGGCAGCGCAGTTTGGGAGTGCGCGAGCCTGCTCGCTTTGAATGCATCGCAGTCGGTCGCTGTCAAAGGCACAAGCAGGTTCGCGCAGTCCGGAAACCAGCGGAGCATTGCCGAACGCGAGGGAAGTTTTCATTCTTTTGAAAACATCTGGGTTCTCGTTCGCTTACACAAGATGTCGTTGGGATGCTGTCCTCACGGGCTTCCCGCCATTCGATTCGAGTTGTCATACACCCCCGTTCCTTACCCGCCGAGTTTGGGCATGGGGGATGCGAACCGGCAACAGTGCGGGTTGCATGCCGTGGCGCGTACGACGGCGCAAGCTACGGATCGGACTGTAGGCCGAAGTTCACCAAGACGATGTTTAGGTCACCCAGGTCCACCCAACCGCTACCGTCGAGGTCCGCCGCTGCGCTGCTCATGGCCCATTCTATGAAGAGGCGGTTCAGGTCGCCGGTGTCAATGCTTCCATCCTTCAGCGCGTCGCCATTGACCAGTGTGAAGTCCAGCTCGAGCCCCGCTGCGTCCAGTGTTGCCGTGTGCGACTGACGCAGCCAGTGCAGGCCCTCTGCGCTAACGCGCACGTTGCCAGTGAATGGGCACGAGAACGCGTAGTTCCCTTGTGCATCCAGCGGGATGTCCCGCTCGGTAATCAGTGCACCACCCTGCTCCTCACGCACCGTGAAGTGCACGACTACTCCCGCAGGCGAAGTGGCATAGTGACCGAGCGTTACCTTCCCGTGGATGAGGAATGGCGGCGCTGCGGCATGAATGTCGGTGGTAGGCCCGGCAGATGACGCACCCCTTTCACCGTGCCAAACGATGTAGGAGCCGGTGGCGATAGTGGGTGCTTTGTTGTCATAGTCGTAATTCGACACCTTGCTGATCACGCCGTTCATGTATTGATAGATCTGCCACCTACTCCCATCGTATCCCTGCCACACGATCCGTCCGTCGTCGTCAATCTTCGGGTGTTGGTTGTGTGTGGTGCTGCTCGTCAAAGCCGTCGAGGTGGTGCTATCCACCGAGCCACGCCGTATCTGCCATCGATTCGAGGCGTCCATCTGCATCCACACGACCGTACCCGCGGAGTTCACCTGTGGCCACCAGTCCTGAACGGAGTTGTTGGAGAGGCGTGTCACGTTCCCACCCGAGGCATTGGCTGCGTAGATCTCGCAGTTGCTATCGCTCCTCCAGGTCTGCCACACTACCTTGCCGGCATCACTGATCTGCGGGTATTCGCTGTCATAGGTGTTATTGGTTATGTTGACCAGCCCACTGCCGTCCGCGTTGGCGCTGTATATCTGCCAGCGGGTGCCATCGAACCCCATCCACACGACGCGGTTATTAGCGTTTATCCGTGGCCACATGTCGTCTAATGGCCTTCCCGAGCCGGAGCGATTCGTGATGCGAACCAGGTCACTTCCGTCGGCGTTTGCGGAGTAGATCTCGTAGTCCGTACCGTCGAACTGCTCCCACACGATTCGTCCGGTATCACTGATTGCGGGGTGCAGGTCCTGAACTGCGTTGTCGGTGATACGATGGACATCCGTGCCATCGGCGTTCGCCGTGTAGATCTCGAAATCGCGACCATCGAAAGATTGCCAGACGATCTTGCCTGAATCGTTGATTTGAGGCATCTCGTCCGCCTGACTGTTCGAGGTGATCTGTACGAAGCCCGTCCCATCGGCGTTGGAGGAAAAGATCTCTGTGTCCATGCCGTCATGCCCAGCCCAGACGATGCGGTCGTTCCGGTTGATCTGTGGCCTCCAATCGTCACCGGGGCGCGATATAAATGTGGGTTGATTCGGATAGGGTTGGGAAGAGGGAGGAGTTCCACCGGGCACATGGTTGCCTCCACTCTCTGTGTAAGAGTTGAAGTTCTGAAGGTACTCCCACCAATTGTTCAGCCGTGTCATGCCGTATTCGGTTAGGCTTCCCTCTACGTGAGGGATATGCTTGAACCACCAAATGTGGTGCAATCGCATGTCGCCGCCGCCCCATTCCGCGCAGTTCACCCATTTCTTCTGGTCAACGAGGTTCGGGTAGTTGTAGAGAAAGTCGTCGCAATAACTCCACACGTAGGTCGGATTTCCCCAATCGTAGTCACTCTGACTGTTAGGTGCGTAGTGCACATTGCCGCAGCCCGCTTCCCCGGGGAGCTGCTTGTCATACAGTGTAAAGCGGTTCCACATATGAGTCTTTACGGGCTGCCAACTTCCGTACACGACCCTCATGATGGACTCGGTGCGGTGCCCATAGTCCTCTAGCATGCAGTCCACACCGCGCTCGAAGTTGAACCCCATCATCACGAAGATACGTGCGGAAGCGATGCGTTGCTGTGGTCCAGAGTTGCACCAGTAGCCACCGTAGCCGGCCATGGTCGATTCCCAATAGCCGAAATATGGCGCCCCCTGAACGAACACCTCGTCGATCTCGCCGAAGTCCACCCGTCGAGCCAGATCGAAGTTTCGCGCGATCATCTTGTAGTCTACGCCGTCGGGCGTGTGCCAGCCGCTCCATGTCTGCCAGCAGGCGATGTAGCTCTCGTCGGTGTACCGGAAGCCGTCCGACTTGAGCGGGAACTCGTCCACGTCCACGCTGCCCGAGAGGCGATAGTCGAGTATGTTGTGGCTGGAGTTACGCATGTCCGCGATGTACGAGTTGTTGAGCGTAGCGGGGTTGTTCCATCCACACTTGCTGTGGAGCCGCTGATTAAAGGCCTCGAGCCAAGGGTTGTAGTTGATGGCGTAGACGCGAGGGGTCTGCGTGCTTACGGCCTGCCCGAAGGCGGTCATGACCAGGGCCGTCAAGGCCGCAATGTGTAGAAGGCGTTGCATCGATAGATCGCTCCTGTTCGCTAGGTCTACTGCCGCCAGGGTGGCTCGTAGGGTCTGGCGGCCATCGAGCAGCCTTCAGGGGCAAAGCACTCTACCCTACAATGACAGCCGAATTGGCCGTGCTGCTCCCGCTGGCGCGGCGAATCGGGGCATATTGGAGCCCGTTTCAGCTGTGTGCCCGATCCGAGTGAGAAGAAGGCCCCGGCCGCCTCGCTCGGCCGGGGCCCAGAAGGTGCAGTCGTACCTAGCGCCCGAATTTGACCGGGATGACGATCAGGTCGAGCGAGTTGCGCGTGTCGTTGATTGTGCCAACAGCGTACACGAGATACGTCGTGCGAGGAATGAACAGCGCGGTGGCCGGACCGAGTACGGGAGTCGTGGTCCCAGCGGGAGTCAGCCACAGCCGGTAGATGCCCGAGCCTATGAGCGCAGAAGCCTGCTCGCCGTTCGCGAAGTCCTGAACGACGAGCGGGCTGAAGAAGGGAAGGCGCTTCAGATATACGTCCACTGCAGGAGCAGCCGCGGTGTGGTGGACGATAACACGGCTCCGGAAGAAACCCGGAAGCGAAACGTTGTTCGTAAACTTAGATGCGGTTGGTGCGCCACCTTCAGTTAGGTGCGCGATCACTGTGGCGTTCTCACCCGAAGCGAACGGAACCGTCGCCTCGATGACAGTGATGTCGGTGTTTGCGAGCTTGATGGCTATATCGTAAGAACCCGCAGGCAGCGACAGCGGACCAACCACCGCCTTGAAGGTGAAGCCAGGTATTGCCAGGCTATCGTTCACATAAACGTCGACGGGCAGAGCCTCGTCTAGCCCGAGGTCTCCGCCATTGATGCCGTGAACGACATAGAGAGACGCGTTGCTGGCAAGTGCCGCCACGGTCAGCCCGACCGCAAGCGTCAGCGCGCTGATCATGCGAACGAAACGATTCATCAACTTTCCCCTAAGTTGGGCTCTCCAAACCTTCGATGGCAGAGTCCTTGCGTTAGAGCCTATTATCCGCGAGACCGCTCAGGATGTCAAGATATTGTCTAATATTTTTAGGGCTTTTTCTCGACATTGCTTGACGCCGTCGCCCGCAATCGGGCGGCCAGCCCGGCTCTCCTTGGGGCAGCCCCGTCGCTTCCTCGCGGAGCTCCTCAGCCTCGGGCCAAGTAACTGGAGACTGGAACGCGAGTTGCATGGAAGTCGGAGCGAGGCCCCGGTTAGCAATGGGTGCGATAAGAGTCACACCGAACGTAGAAAGGGCGCTCGGTCCGGAGTTCGCTCAATGGCTCAGAAAGGTGGGTGGAACTGCGCATTCCGAGGGTAGCCACACGCTTCGAAGTGTAGGCCCGAGTCGGGTCCGGATCGCCCAGTTTCGCCGACGCGGAACCTGTTGGCTGGGCGGACACCGTCTGGGGTGTCCGCCCGCTTTGCGCGAGGTCGCGCCCACCTCGCAGGTCCCGCACGCCCTTGCTATGGAGCACCCACGAGACCGAAGTTGACCATGTTGATGTTCATGTCCAGGATGTCCACCAGCCCGTCCCAGTTCAGGTTCCCCATCACCTGGCCCGGCTGTCCGAAGTTCACCATAATCCAGTTGAGATCGATTAGGTCCACAGCGTTGTCACCGTTCGCATCACCATTGACCACCGTGAAGTTGACGCCACTGGTGCTAGGGTCGGTGATAACCACGTCCTCCAACACCTGACGCAGCCAGTTGTGCAACTTGAGTGCAACGTCATACGTGCCGACGGGCACGGTCGTGGCAGCGTAGTTACCCGAGGCGTCGAGGGTGATAGGTTGCGAGTGCAACACAGTCAGTGTGTCGGGATCGCGAAACTCTAACGTGCCGGTCATTCCCGCACCGCCGAGGTAGAACTGCCTATTCACGTTCCCATACACCGTCGCGACAGGAATGATTTTCACGATGGCTCCTGGGTCTATCGTGCCGGTGATAGGCGTGTTAGGTATGAAGCCATCATAGACCACGGTGGTATAGGGGCCGATGTTCGTTGGAATGCTGAAGACGGTCCCCGGCGTGCCCGCCAAAGCCTGGAACTGGAACGTTGTCACCTTCAGCCCCGCAGGCGGAATCGGTGCTGGATTGCCCGGCCCGGCAAACGCGGTCCACACGGCGTCCCCGTCTGCCAGACTGGCATTCGGGTCGCCGGGGTAGAGAAATCCTGACTGGAACCACGAATAACCTGCTCCCGCGTTCGTGAACGACAAGGGGTTCATGTAGGTGGGATCCCATAGAAGGCATATATCCATCGCCGATGTGTACTCCGTAGCAGACGTCTCCGATATCGCCCACAGCTCGATGCTGACAGTCTGCCCGACGTACACCTCCTGATAGTCTGGCTGAAGGTCGAGAGTGACCTGAGCATTCACCGGTCCACACGACCAGATCGCGACCGTTATCCCGAAGAGCGTACCGACTCTTTTCATTATCGTATCCTTTCACCTTGCGTTTCTGGAGGCCGGCGGCGGCTCTTGGAGCCCGCCGCCGGCCTGCCCGTCACTCGCCCCATTGTCCAAGGGCTACCGGCCTGCAGGTCCTCCGGTGCCACCCCACCGCAACCACTCGACTATCTCTTCCATCGTCACCCAGCCATCTCGGTTCAGGTCGAAGAACGGAGCGATTCGAATCCCTGCGTCCAGCATCTCACGAACCGTAGCCGTCACCTTTGGTGTACCTTGTGGTATGTACGGACCAACGGGCAGATCGCCAACGGTTAGGAAGCCGGTCTGGATGTAGGTGTAGTCGGCGGTGTCCACCAAGCCGTTCCCGCTAAAGTCGGGATGCGGATCAGTAGTGGTGTTGTATGTGGTGTTCACGTCCGTATCCGCACCGAGGTTCTGTCCGAACCTCCATGCGAACATGCCGAAGTCGAGGATGTCGATGAGGTTGTCACCGTTAGCATCTCCGCCGGACAGGGAGTTCGCCGTGCCAGTGAATGATGCCGTGTAGTTAGGTGACACACCGCCGAGTGGGATGGTCTTCCTTAGCGTGTGCAGCGGGTCCTTCGCACTGATGTGCGTGGGGCTGCCAGTACAGGGTATCGGGGCATCGAGTGCTGTCAATACCACGCTGCCGGTCGCGTGTTGGCCGCCGGGTCCATCCGGATCGCTGAATACCAGGTCCTTGAAGAACGAAACGGGTGGATTGCTCCCTCCGGTTCCACCGACTTGGAACTGGATCGCTCGCGTCACGGAGGTTAGCAGTGGCAGATGCACGTTCTTCAGCTCCACCGTCGCGCTGACCTGCTTCGTGTTGAGGTCGAGACTTCCGTTCAGAACGGCCATGTTGCCAGCATCGTCCGAGCCGGTGATGGTGATTGTAGCGGTTCCACACCCGTGCGCACCCGTAACAGCAGTATCGAACCCGAAGGTGTTACCTACCAGGGCATGCATCGGCTGATTCAGGACGTCGGGGCCGGAGGGGAAGTCTATGCTGATCAGCGGGTAGTTCTCCAATCCGGCTCCGTTGTTAGGCGTTAGCGTCCACAGGTCGCGCGCATCCACGGTGATCACGATTGGCCCCTGAATGACAGGATTGATTCCGCCCAGCACGTTGAGCACTCCCTGCATGGCTGTCATGTTGCCGAGGAAGGGTGGCGTATCGTCAATCACCAGCAGATTGGACGCGTGAAGCGCGCCCGGCAGGATAGGTAGACCTATGGGCGAGGTGAATCGCGTCGGTATCAGCGGATTACCGTTGTCCGGCATGATGGTCAGCGAAGCGAGTCCCTCCACCGAAGGATCGTACGGCAGGGTGGCCAGCGTAGCGTTGATCTGCGTGGGGCTCCCAGGCAGCGCTATACCGGCTGCCAAGCCCGCCTGTGTGGTAATGCCTCTCGGGTCCAAGATATGATTGGAGAACGGCAGCCCGGTGTAGTATGCGCCTAGCGAACCCAGATCCACCAGCGTCTGCGGCCCGCTGGAGGCGAAGAATTGCTGATAGCCGCTCACCAATTGCGTAAGGTTCGCCATGCCGAAGCGATAGAACGCCAGCTCGTTCGAGCGCACGTACGGGTCGTCCAAAAAGGCGAACAGCACGTCGTTCGGTCGATCGGTCACGAAGTTCGTGACCTCTGTCGCCGCCAGCGTCTTGTTCGTATCGCACACGAACCCGGCCGCGAAACCCACCGTCCCTGGTAGAGAGTATGCGCCGATGGTAGGGTCGTACGGCCCGCCCAGGCTCACCGGCACGCCGGCTCCGACGCCATTGAGAGGTGTCACCGAGCCGCTGAGCTTGCCTGCCAGGTCCACGCTTACCAGCACTCGGAACTGTGTGTTCGTTGGGGCGGCAACAAAGGGAGTGCCGCCGGTCTGCATGGTCCAGGGTGCCAACATGAGGCGGGATCCCAACTCGATGCGATATACGGAGCCCTGAAGGGTTACCACCGCACCGGCCATTAGTCCGCCCCCACCGACCGCAATACCAAACATGTCACCGGACTGCCAGGTACCTGTCAGGTCCAGGTCGGCCTGAAATGTCATGTTCGCAGCGGTCACCGTAAGCGGATTGGGTGGCTTTACGTCGTCCGAGAAGGGTGTGAAAGTACCTTCCACCACGTTCGGGTCCCAGTCGTTCGGTGTTCCGGGCCCGCTGCGCTCGATCACTTGCCCGTAGTACGGATCGGCGACCGTGGCAGCCATGGCTACCCCCGGGTAGACGAGACCCACATCGGTCACACTAGGACAGATGTAAGTGCCGTTGAGATCCACGGGGAAGCCGGGTAGAGGCAGCTCGACCCCTTCGGCTCACACTTGCACGTTGATGTCGCTGGACTTGTCCCAGCCATAACCGTCGCTGTCCCAAGTCCCATCGCCGCTCTGCAGGTTATGAACGTAGAAGTCTCGCATCAGATCGTCGGCCCCATCTTGTGTCGAACCACTGAGTGCCGCGTTCGATGCGTGGTTGAACCAAACTCGGTTGACGTTGTCGTAGACCAGTCCGTGGACACCGAACCGAATCGGCCGTCCTCCCGGGACAAGCCAATCGAGATTGACGAAGTCGGTTTGCCATATCTGCGCGAAGGCACCGGAACCTGTCTGGTAGTCAAGTCCGCCCGCGTACTGTACGGGAGTGAACGTAATGTCGGGATTGGCAGTCGTGGTACCCGGTATCAGCGCCGTGTTAGTACCTGGTGCAATGTCGCCAGACTTGATCGGCACGACAGCACCGTGCCCCCCTGAACCATAGAGCGTGACGTTATAGTACCTGTCACCTAACTTGAATCCGGGGTCGCCGGCTGCGCCGGCAACTGCCCAGATCCGGATCTTGGTCACACGCCAGACTTTGCCGGGTGAGTTGGCTGGGAGTGTGAAGTCATCACCAGTGAACCACTCGTTGTTGCCCTCGCCCGCTTCATAGCCGAACCCCCACGCCACGTTGCTGCGATTGGCTCCGGCAGCGTTGTTCAGGTTGGCCGTCGGCAGGCCGCGGTCGAAGAGCTGCGCCTGCGAGCAGAGAGATGCACCCACTAAGAGCAGGCTGCAGAGAACGATACGGATCAGTCTAGTCTGCGTCATTGAAGACACTTACCCTCCTTATTTGAAGAGATCTGTCGGAAGCCGATAGGGCGTGGGGTGCCCGCCGGGAGGATGCTGCGCGGCCGTCCGCAAGCCAACGAGGGCAGGGGCAGGCAGCCGGAGATGAAGATGCGTAGCAGGAGGCCGACGCGAAAGCTTCTGGAACGAGGCCGCAGGAGATCACGTCTTAACGGCATGGGCGTCCTCCATTTCCAGTAAGGTGACGCTTCGCGGGAGTTGGGGTCTGCCTGCAAGCAGACCGTAGGGATGCCTGAAGCAAGGGGCGCGCGGTGGCCAAGCCGCGCGCCCCTTCGTCGAATGGCTTGTCATCACAAGCACTCGGCTGGTCGGGGGTCGGAGATCCTTTGTGCCACGCAGACCGCATCTCGAACGCCAGCCGAGTGCGCATTCCCTGCCCGCGGGACGAACCCGCAGTCGGGGCTGGCCGCCACTCGGGCTGCCGGTTTCCAAGGCATCGCGGACCGCGCGCATCGGGGGGTCTCTTTCCCAAACCATTTCACGAACCCTCTTCGGACTCAAAACACGGGGGCTAGAGCCGAACTCTTGTCCCAATACAGGAAGCTACGAAGGAAACTTACGGCTTGCGCCGTCTAACTCGGCAACATTCCTGTTATCAATCCGCAAGGTCTCGTAGAGGCGTACAGAGATAATGTTATCAATCAGGAAAAGCAGTAACTAAATTTACCTCCCGATTGCCAATCTAAGGGCACAGAGCCCGCAGATTTGCAAGCCCTTCTGCAAACAATCTCGCAGGCCCCACGCCCAGAGCGCCGTCAAGCACCCTGTAGGACATCCGTACCCAATTCGCACAACCGTTCGCCAAACCCCTCGCATCGACTCGAACTCGTCCCCTCCCCCGCCGATTCATCTCAATGGATTGCACCCGCGCTGGGCATCTCGGGAGGAACCTTATGCGAAATCCGAGCCTGGCCTTCTGGCGACTAACTCCAATGCTGCTCCTAGCTGCCATCGGCACCCACGCGCAACAGGCCAAACCCATCGAGCTGCGAGATACCTCTGCATCGGCACTGCTCGCCGACACCTACCCCGTCGCCGACTTCGCGCTCGAGCTGGACATCCGCTGCGAGAAGCCTGGCGCCGTCATCCAATCGGGCGATCCGGGGCTTCGGGGCGCTATCCGCCTCTCCATCACCGATGATCGTGTGCCGCTGCTCGAATGGCAAGACGGCGGATGGAAGAGCCTCTCGGGGAGCCCGCTTCCAGCCTTAGGCTCTGCACGCCTAACCATCCGACGCATCGGCAATCGTGTGTGGATGGCCCTGGGCGGCACAGATCCTGTCGAGGCGACAATGGCTCCGCTTTTGTCCGGCAGCCCTCTGTACGCAGGCAGACTTCCTGGTGGCGCGGGCCTGCGTGCGATGGTGGGATCGGTCGAGGTGTTGTCGCACACGGCTTGGGCACAGCCTGGCAGCCCCATCAGGCCTAATCCGTCTGCCGATGACCGAAAACAACTAAACTCCCTCTTGCAGGCTGTCAACAAGGCGCTGTCGGATCCTAAGTCGGCCGATCAGGCGCAGCGGGCAGTCGAGTTGGCCAAGTCCCGCTTTGGTTACGGCACGAAGGAACACTCCCAAGCCAACTCTCTCCTCGCGGTGTGCCTGTTCAACCAGAAACAAGACCAAGCTGCAATCCAAACCCTGTACGAGTCCGTCGCGCTCAGCGAAAAGGCATACGGCGTCGGGTCCTTCGAATCTGGCAGCGACATGCGGCTGCTCGGGGCGATACTCACCATTCAAAAGAACTATCCCGAGGCGGAGCCGGTCCTGCTTCACGCCAAACGCCTCTACCAGCGAGCCAAGTCAACCGAGAACGTCAACTACGCGCACCTGCTCAACAACCTCGGCATCACCCTCCGCGACCTGGGAAAGCTCACCGAGGCAGAACCGGTGCTGAGAGAAGCGTTGCAGCGAAAGGAAAAGCTCAACGGCAAGGACACGGCCGACTGGCCGGTCACCGCCAGCGCACTCGGTTGGTGCCTGCACTTGCAAGGAAAGGACAAGGAAGCAGAAAAGTATCTCTCCGTGGCTTTACGTCTCCGCGAGCGCGCCAATCCGCGGGACGAGAACGTCATCGCGAGTCTGAAGAACCGTTTGGCCGAGGTGAGGGGGGAGGGGCCTGCCGTAGTTGCAGAGACTACTACCAACATGTTGTTCGACCTACCGCCCCACTCGCCTGAGCCACCTGGCTCAATGCCGCCACCACCCATCCCCACCGACGTCCCGCCTGTTCGCCTGACACCGGACGTAGAGATTCGGAGTATGACCGAGGCGCAGTACACAGGACTGGTGAGCGCGGTAGTCGAGGCGATGCGTTTGGTCTATGGGGAGATGAGCCCCCAGGAAGATCTCGCTTTCAGTGCACGGTGGGCGCCGTACTTCGATCACCCTTCACCCGAGGCAATCGAGTACCTCGAAAATCTGCTGCCTCTCTTAGACAGATACCTACAGGTTCGAGGGGCACTAGCCGAGGCCGCCGTGGCATTCGACCAAGCCCAGCTCGAAGCGGCGACCTGCGCAGGATTGGGTGATGACGACGGCACGCTAGAGGCAGTGGAACTGGGCAAGCTCCACATGGAGGCTATCAAGTCTCTCCTTGCGGAGCTGCAGGCGCTGCACCAAGAGATCGATGCGCTGGGTGACCCGCCCGACCCTGCGGCGCAGAAGGAGGAGGCAAGGCGCCGATTCAAGTCGCTTCTCGAAGAAACTCAGAAGTTGCTGCCCAGTTTCGCCATCAAGCCTGCCAAAACGAAGACGGAGCTGAACAAGAAAGTCGTGCTTACTCCAGTCGGCAAGAACCTCCCGACCGGCGTACGAGTGAGCTGGCAGTTCAGCGATGGCAAGTCACTCACCGGTGGCATGGAACCGATAGGCCGCATCTTCGACAAACCCGGCACCTATACGGGTGTCGCAACTGCCACCGATCCGAAGACCAAGAAGCTCATCGCGAAGGCTACCACTACTATCATTGTGGCCGAGAAGGCCGCGACGCCAGGGGTGTGGCGACTGGAGAAGGTGGACAAGAAGGATGATAGGGGCCAGAGTGGATACACCTTTACTCCCACTGTCACCTTCAGCGATAACTCGCTGAGCACGAATGCCACCACTGGAGGCGAGGGCAGCATGTCCGGTGGCCGCGTCCTGGGTAAGTGCAATCGCATCACCACGGTTGCCTGGACCGCCCCACCTGCCACGATTCGACCCAACGAACCATTCGATATCAGACTCATGATCACCGACAATGTGCAGGGTGACATCGAGAGCCTCGCCGGTGGAGGTCCTGGCGCGGTCTGTGGCCTGAACCTGTACCTCACGGTGGACTCGCCGTTCGTCGGAATGACGCCTTCCACCCGCAAGTACGAGCAGGACGGCTACTCCCATTACTTCGTCGCAGGGTTGACGGTGGATTCGGATAAGTTCCTACGTATCAAAGACTATCGTCCGGTGGGTGGGCAGCTCTCCGACGAGAAGACTGTCAAGTTGGCCCTGCCGCCTGGGACTCCGGGTGCACGATTCCGCATTCAGTTCAAGGCGGAGGACAGCACGTGGTCGGCATCGAGCGGCCGCGCTGCACAGTCGTTCCGCCACTACGTGTATGTGTATGCAGGCGAAGGCGAGGAGATCGTGGAGGAACCTCCAGCGGAGTTGTCACTCGCCGAACTGGAGAAGCGGGCGAACGAAGAACAGATTCGTTTCCACGAAGACAATATCGCCTACTACCGAGACCACATCCGGGGGCTCGAGCGTCAGTTAGCAGATGCGAAGGACTCGGCATCCCGTGAGGCGATCGAGTGGCAGCTGATGTGTGCGCGCTCCAATATCCAGGCCGAGGAAGACGCCATCCAGCGGGTCAAAACGGGTGAGTGGGTCAGGACAAGGACCGAATTCGATGCATACTGCCTTCAGCGCATGGCCGCGCAAGGTAGAGAAATGGCACAAGAATGGGCCGAGATCACACGCCTTCAGGCTGCGGTGCCACGTCTCCTGGACATGCTGCCGTACGAGCAACGGCGAGACCTGCGCGCCTTCGTGGATAGGCACCTGAACACCGAAACCATGGCATCACGCGATATGGAGCAGATGCGTAATGCCGTTCGATTGCTCGGTGAGCGAGTGCAGGCACACTGGAGCGGCGAGATGGCTAAGGAGCAGGAGAAGGCAGACACTGCTAACTACTGCCTGGAGAAGGCTCAGGAGATCAAGTCCGTAGCCGACAACGCCATGTTCGTAGCGTCGTTTGCCGGTGGTCCACTCATCTACAGCGCCTACATGGGTGCCACTGGTTATATCGAAGGGGGTCCTACCCAGGCGCTCAAACAGGGCATTCAGTCTCTCGGTCAAATCGGCTATCTGGCAGTATCCGCCTACGATGGCTACGAGCGATCGGGTATCGTGGGCGCCGCAGCCGATGTGGCCAGGGCTGCTGCGACGGCGTTCGTGTTGAAGCGTGTGATAGGTTCTGTCACCCGTGCGATGGCCGGCAAGGGCAGCGAAGGCGTGCCTAACACCAAGAAGTGGCCCACCGTACAGCAGCAGATTGATGCCGCTCGATTCCAGAGTGAAGCTGCCAATGGTAGGGCACTCGTCAAGCTCTTCAAGAGCCGGGCAGAGAAACTGGCGGAAGCAGGGAAGTCCGGTGCCTCCAAGGAGGTCATCGAAAGGCTCAGGCGCGAAGCCGAGGATGCGGCAGCAGCCATCAAGTCCTCCTTCGCAGCAAAGATGCAGCTCAACCAGGCAGTGCGCTCGGGAGACGCGAAACTGGGCAATTGGTATCGCTCGCACGAACGCCAGATCAACGGTAAGGTGAAAGCTGAGCTGGAATCTATTATGAAGCGCGAAGGCTGGAGCCCGCAGAAGATCCGTGAATTCCGCAACGCATCCAGTGCCGGTAAGGCAAGCATGGATATGGACCTCGGCGCCGCCGAGCCGCCGCGCTACCTGATGCAGGGTGGAAAGCCCGTTCCCAACCCGGAGTATGCCGACTGGCGGCGGGGACTCACACAGAACGGCCAGCCGCGCAGCCCACACGAGTTCCAAGAAGCCGGTCAGAAGTACCTCGAAGAGGCATACAAGAAGGTGACAGGGCGCAACCCCGATCAGGCATTCGTCAACTTTACTACCAGCGGGCACCCCGAGGCTTACAAGGACCTCGCTTGGTTGGGCCGGAAGGGCGAGAAGAGCGTGAACATCTCACGCGTAGACCCCAAGTGGGCGTCGCAGGCTGGAGAAGTGGGCAAGTTCAAGGTGAACGAACTCCCTGCGCAACACCCCTCGCTAGGTCGCTACAACACCATGCAGGAGAACTGCAGGGGTCTCGTGAAGGAGCTCGATTCGAAGCTAGGCAATGAGCTCGCGAAGATGCCGGCAGCACAGCGTCAGTATCTACAGAAGCTGCGCAGCGTAATGGAGGATTTCGCTACGAACAGGATTGGGCCGATAGATGCAGACCGCAAGCTGCAGCAGCTAACGGGTGGTAGAGGGATCGGTCACGTGGCAGACCTCATCGGCTCCCTAATGCATGCCTCCGCCATACGATAGGCTGTCACTGCGCGTGGGTGATAGTTGTGGTGGCCCCGGCGCTGATGCGCCGGGGCCACCACATAGGGCTGGTCAGCGAACGGTCCTACCTAAGGTTGACCGACCAGACCGAAGTTCATCAGGGTGATGTTCAGGTCAACGAGGTCCACCATCCCACTTCCGTTCAGGTCACTCATCGGGTCTGCGGTGCCGAACCAGGCTAGAATCTTGTTGATGTCCAACAGATCCACACTGTTGTCGGGGACGACGTCCCCGTTCTTCATGGTCATCAGCACGTAGTTCGTACCAGATGTGATGGTGGCCGGAACGACCGTCCTCAGCCAGTGGGACAGCTTAAGCGCGACGTCGTAGCTACCGAAGTATGCCGGCGTAATCAGAAAGGTTCCGCTGGAGTCCAAAGTAACCGGATAGCTGTGGAGCACGGTAGTAGTGCTCGGCGCGCGCAGCTCCAAGATGCCCGAGATGCCCGCCGGTGATGCCGTGTAGTGCTCGAGAGTTACGGCTCCTGAGATCGTGGCGGTCCGACCCGGATCGATCCGGAATATCTCGGTTACCCATAGGGCAGGTGATGCAGGGTCGGGGACCATGTTCAGGCCCCAGAACGAAATGTCATCCCCTCCATCTACGCAGAGACCTGAATAGTCGCCCCAGCGCACGTTACCGCCACCCTCGCCGGTGTAGTATCTCGTCCCTGCACGGATCACGTACGGGGCGCCGAACGTGCCGAGCGCAGCATCGGCATATCGCACTGCGCCGTAGATGGAGATGTACTCGCTCGATGACGATCGGCTGAACGCAGCACCCATGTGGCCGCAACCGTTCATAGCAAGCGCTCCGAAGTACTGGTCCGTGTTGGCAGCAGAGAGCACGCCCGATTGCACTAGCGACACCGACGTGGGCATGTTCCACGCGTCCAACTCGTACCACCGCAGAGCGGAGTACCCACCCTGATCGACGTTATGCAGAATCGTCAGTCGGTTGTCTCGGCATTGCACGTCGAAGATGCGACTGTCCACCGTCCACAGCGTCACACTACCGCCCTGCTGTCTAGCGTTGGGAGGGGCGCTGAAAGTGGACACGAGCACCTGACGTGCCACCAGAGTCGGCGTCGTCGTAACGTTCTGAATACCCCACACGTTGATTCGGTTGTTCCCACCCGCGCTGCAGAAGTACGGCATGTGTGCCATACCCTTCGTTCGTGCGGGTTGCATACTGGCTGCCTGCGCGCCGGAGGCGTCCGTGAAATTCCAGAAGTCGGTATACGTGATGTTAGGGCTGCCATTGAGGAACTGCTGCTTCAGCGCAACTCTCACTTTGCCGTACGCCCAACCCCATCCACTGGTATACATATTCGCAGTGAACACGATGGCATCTTGTGTGTGCCCGAAACCAGGATAGTCGGACCAGTTGGTAGTGTTCTGACTTCCGTTCATGCTCGAGTCCAGTGCCCAGAGCGTCCAGTTTCCGTTCGGGTCCGAGTCGTCGGAGAGCGCTACCAGGAAATAGCTCTTGTTCCACGAGCCATTGAGAATCGCCGGATACAGCACCCAGAATCTCTGGGTGTACGTGTCATAGAACGTCCTCGGATCGAAGATAAGGTAGTAGCCTCCAAGGGAGGCGAAGAACGCATTGGGTGAGACGCTGAAGGTGTTCGTCCCGTCCTTTTGATAGAACGCGATCTGCCCGTTGATGCATGCCACCACATGGTTCGGCCCCGCTGAGAGCTGAGGGTCGCCGGGCGTCAGGCCAGATTCGTTCGGACCAGGAAAGGCGGAAGACGATCCGCTCCCGAACAACGCCCGGATGGGCTCCGGTGCACCCTGGAATCGAGGACCGCTCCGACCCGCGAAGGGCGGCCTTGGTCCTTGCGGGACGGCATGGATGGTCTTAGGCACATCCAGCAACGCGTTCCGAGCCTGCATCGCTGCAGTGTTATCCACGGCGCAGCGCACGTTTCCGACGAACGTAGCACGCTCGAAGGGCACCTCGACGGCGTCCTGAGCAAGAACGAGAGAAGCACCGAATGCCGCCAGCATCAGCGTTGCGGCGGCGAGAAGACCTAATCGCAGCATAAGTTAGACTGCCTCCATTCCCTTGCTCCCGGTTTTGCTACACAGGCGCAAAACGGGTGGTGGCGAATCGCCACCACCCTAAGAGACAAATCCCTGGCGCGCAAAGTTGCGCGAATATGCCTACCCTTCGCCCTCCCTGCCGAAGTTGACTAGGATTGTGCTCAGGTCCGCCAGGTCCGTCTGTCCGCTTCCATCTATGTCAGCGCTCGTGCCACCGAAATCGAGTAACACTATATTCAAGTCGGCCAGTCCAATCAGGTCGTCGCCATCGGCATCACCGTTGTACGGGAACACCAAGTCGAGAGCTACGTCGCCGCCGACCACCACGCCATCGTGCCGGACCGAAAGCCAGTGTCCCGCCTTCGCGACAATATCGAATGTCCCGGACGATGCCGGCGACACGTAGTACTCACCGAACGCACCGACCGTCGTAGACAGCGTCTTGACGACCGTAACGCCCGTCCGAAGCTCAATAGTAAGCGGCACCCCAGTCGGCGCACCGAGGTAGCTCCCCAAGGCCACCTTGCCAGTCAGCGTGTTCGGGGCCTCGACCGGTCGCACGCGGTAGACCCGCCCGAGACTGAGCGAAACCACCCACAAGTTTCCGTCCGGGCCGATGCGGAGGTCGGTCACGACTCCCCAGCTCGTTCCCCAGCGGACTAGGTTTCGCTCGGTGGTGCTGTCCGCCACCTTGTCCGCAAGCCCACCAGTGAGCACGAATCCATCCCGGTTCGAGTTCATTTCGAAGAGGTAGAGCTGCCCAAAGTTGTTGTCACCCACAATGCACTGGTCCCGCAATCCGGGTGCGAACTTCGCAGAGTGCAGAAACACGATGCTCGTCACGCCGATGGGTGACAGCCAACTGAAGTCCGGGTCTCGGTAGAACGCTCCCGAGATCATGTACAGGTCCCCAATCCCCTGCGGATCCCTGTCATCCGGTCCCATGATCTTGTTCCAGCCGCTGTTCAGGCCGAACGGAACCATGTTCACTTCGTCGTAAGAGGTGGGTCCGTTTTCGGTGTCCCATAGCATGCCGGTCTTCGAGTCGAAGCTAATCCCGAAACTGTTCCGCACACCGTAGGCGATCAGCCGCTCGAACTCCGGGCGCCCGTCTCCCACGAACGGGTTATCTGTCGGGATCGAGCCGTCGGGGTTCAGGCGGAAGATGCCGCCCACACCGGCTATCGGGCCACTCAGATTGTTCTGCTCGTAGCCGTTTCGGTTCAGGTCTCCGGTTACCCCGTACAGCTTGCCGTCCGGGCCGAACAGGATCACCCCTCCGTCGTGATTCGGCCCATTGCCGAGTGAGCTGGGCGAGAAGGCAATGATCAGCTGTGGGTCGGTAAGAGCCGCACCGGTCCAGGTGAACCGCTCGACCCGGTTGTCTTGCCAGGACACGTTGTCGGCGCCGCCCGTCGAGCGGGAGTAATAGAGAAACACGTGCGGTGTTGTCGGGAAGTCGGGGTGAAGGGCGATGCCCAACAGTCCCCGCTCGCTGTTGCTCATTACCGGAAGGTCGAGCACCGTCGCCGAGACCGAGCCCGACTGCACCCGCTTCACTTGGCCCGTGCTCTTCTCGATCACCAGAAAATCGTCGGCGCTAAGGAAGGCGATGGAAATGGGCGTTGTCAGCCCGGAAACCACCGTGTCGAATGTCAGACTCGAGTCCACGAGTGTCTGCGCGAGCGAGCTCCCAGCCACCGCCGACGCTACAACCAGTGAAATTACGACTCTGGGAGTCATTTCTTGCTGCTCCTTTCCGTTCCGTGAAGTCGCGGGACATCCTTAGCTACACGAAACGTGCGTACTACACAGCGAACGTGACGTAGCCCCGGATTGTTCCTGATCATCCGAACGCTGTCGCCAAGCCAGCCCCAGCGCCTCGCGGAGCCGAGTGCCCTCGACCTCGAATCCCACCTTCGCGGGAATGATGGTCAGACTCGTGGTCACGGAGTGTGTTTATCGTCCCCCCGAAGCCGGGGGATCAGCCCGCCCTCTCCCCACGGAGAGCAGCAGATGGCCAATGGCGCGATTCGAAGAACCGCGTCGAGGCAACCACCCCTAGCCGCCCCCACGGTATTATCCCTTCGGTGGAACCCGACGAGCGTATCGAGACCTTCCGATCCCACCTCTCACGGCCGGAGGCGGTGCTCCGGTGCGTCTCGCTCCGCTCGCGCACTACGCTGTTCGTCGGCGGCCCTGCCCAGTACCTCGTGACCACGTACGACGGTGACCAACTTGCCGAAGCGGCAGCCCTAGCACAGCAACTCGCCGTACCCTACACCGTCCTCGGCTCCGGGTCCAACGTGTTGGTCTCCGACCGCGGTGTGCCCGGCTTGGTCATCCACGCATGTACCGGCCGCATGCAGGTCGGCGAGGTGACTCGCGCAGACTGCGGTGTGTGGTTCCAAGACCTGTTTCTTGCTGCCGCCCAGGCCGGTCTCAGCGGACTGGAGTTCGCGGTAGGTATCCCAGGCACAGTGGGCGGGGCGTTAGTGTCGAACGCGGGAGCCTACCGCGCCAACATCGGCGACCTCGTAACCGGTCTCGAAGTGGTCGAGGGGGGGCAACGCAGGCAGGTAGGACCGGAGTGGCTGGAGTTCAGCTACCGCGACTCGTGCCTTCGTAGGGGCACCCGCCAGGGAGTGTTAGTGTCTGTCACACTTCGCCTCACTCCCGATGACCCCTTTGCCATCTATGCGCGCGCAAGCGAGTTCCAGAGGCAGCGCCGCATGAAGCAACCGCCCGGCCCTTCCGCCGGGTCCTTCTTCAAGAACGTATACGATCGTGCCCTCGCCGAGCGCATGCCTACACTCCCCGAAGAGATGAAGCAGGCGGGTGTCGTTCCCGCGGGCTACCTGATCACGGAAGCCGGACTGAAGGGGGAGACTATCGGCGGTGCCTGGGTCTCGCCCATGCACGCGAACTTCCTGATGAACCGCTGCGGCGCATCGGCGCAAGACCTCCGGAAGCTCGCCGAGCTCGTCAAGCGCCGCGTCCACGACCGCTTCGGCGTGCTCCTAGAGGAGGAAGTCCTCTACCTCGGAGACTGGGGCGAAGCAGAGAACTAGCCCTCCGCCTGCTCCGATAGGTGGAAATGGTCATGGAGGGCGGAGACGGCGCGTTTCGCATCCGTCTCCGGAACCAGGCACGAGATGGAGTTTTCGCTATCCGCCGTTTGCCACACCGGCACCCCTGCCTCGTGCAGGGCCGATAGCACGTCGTAGTACACTCCCGGCTGGTCCAGGTAGTTGTACGCAACGAGTGACACCACCGTACAGTTTTCGGTGACCTCCGCGGTAACGAAGCCGATGTCCTGCGCGCACCCCGCCTTCATCAGCAAGTTGAACTGCGCTTGAGCGGTCGGGCTCCCCAGGCTGCCTATCTGCACGATGTACATGCGCCTACCATCATCGCACGGGATCACCAGCCCATCTAGCAAGTCCCGGACGCGCCCATACTGCGTTCGCGGCACGGCAAACGAGAATCCACGGGGCCCGATACCTAACATCATCAGCACGATGTCCTCGTCCCCGAGCAGGCGGAACACCTCGGTCTCGATCCGCCGCGCATCTCGGTTGTCCGACAGCGTGAAATGCAGGAACACCGACTGCCCGGAGCTAGTCAGGCCCGTGATTCGCCGCCCCGGGAACTCGTCCGATGACACGATCTGCGAGCCCGGATCATTGGTGAAGGTGTTCCGCACCCAGAGTGGGATGCGGTGCATCATTGCAATCTCGGCTGCGCGCGGATGAAGCACCTTCGCGCCCAGGTGCGACAGCTCCGCAACCTCCTCGTAGGTGAGCCGCCGAAGCGTCAGGGCGTCGGGCACGAACTTCGGGTCCGCCGTTTTCACGCCGTCCACATCCGTGTAGATGTCCACGGCTTCGGCCTTCAGCGCGGCGCCCAAGGCCGCGGCTGTCGTGTCGCTTCCGCCTCTACCCAGGGTGGTGAGCGAGCCGTGCACGGCGCCCTCCGGCGGTGCCGAAACCCCCTGGAACCCGCACACCACCGCAATCCGTCCTTCTCGGAGCACGGTGAGCAGGTCGGTGGGGTTCACCTCCAGGATGCGGGCGTTCCCGAATACCGCATCGGTGACGATTCCCGCCTGGCCGCCCGTAAATGCCGTCGCGGGATGCCCCAAGACCACGAGCAGGTGCGAGAACATCACTGCGGACAGTATCTCTCCGCATGCCATCAACATGTCCAGCTCTCGCGGGTGGGGTGGCACCGCAGGGTCGGCTTCGCGCAGCGCATTCACAAGCGTGTCGGTGGCGTACGGTGCCCCGGCCCGTCCCGGCGCACTCACCACCACCACGGGCGCATACCCATCTTCCTTCGCCCGGATCACCTTCAGCGCGGCTTGGTGCCGGTGCCCGATCTCGTCTATGCTGGTGCCCCCGAACTTTAGGACCCTAATTCGCATCGAAGGCCCCCAACTGGAATGCGGCCTGGAGTGCGTTTGCCGCCTTACGCCCCGCCTCTTGCTCTACCACCAACAGGATGCGATCGTGCGAGTCCCCAACCTGCTCGATGCGTGCGCCTGCCGCGGTCACAGCCTCGACGATTTTCGCAACGATCCCCACCTGATCGCGGATGTTCACGCAATGCACAGAGAGGAGTGCCCTGCCATGAGATTCCGCCACGTGACCGCCGACTAGCGCCAAGGCCTGGATCGCCTTGTCCGAGTCCTCTTCCACAACCACGCACGCGAAACCATCGGCAGTGAGCTTTAGAAAGTCAATCTTCACGCCTGCATCCCGAAGGCATTTCAGTGCGTGAAGGCGTCGGGGCATCAGGTCCTCTCGGCCCAGACCTTCGAGGCGCAGGTGACATAGCCCCGTTCGCACGCGCACGTCCGTCACACCGCGAAGGGGTTCGAAGCTGGTACGACTGTTCGCCACGGAGCGCATTGTAGCAGCGTAGCCCGAGCCGTTTGATGAGGGGACTACGGCGAGAGGAACCGCTGCAGCAGAAGGAGAGCAGGTTTGTTGTCTACCGAAGGTACGTTCTGGCTAAGGCGCGTCGCCATGTCGCCGCTCAATTCCAGATCGTATACCTGCGTGCCGAAGCGGTCGCGAACGCACACGAGCACGCGAGGGCCGGATGGCTTCATCACCAAGAAGGTCGCCACTGTGCGCATCTCTAGGGAGGCAGCAGGCCGAATGTCCGGCCCACCCGAAACGGTATGCTCGGCGGTCTCCGTACTCACATCGGCATAGGCCATCAGCCGCTGCTTCAGGTCTTCCAGGTCACGTAAGCTGAGCCTCGGGTCCGAACGTTCGGACACGGGTACGGGTGCCGAAGCACTCGACTTAGGCGCTTCAGCGACCACCTTCGGAGTTGGAGTGGGTTTGGATACCTTAGGAGTTTTCGCGATCAGCGCAGGTGTGCGCGGCGCTTGCGCCTCGGCCTCCGCTTCCACCTCCGCTTCGGCAAGGACCTGCAGCACCAGATGGACATCCTCGTCGGGGTTGAAGCCGGGAATGAAGGCTTGAGGGTCTACTCTAGAGGCAAACTCACGCGGTGTCGAGAGCATGTTCGCCGCGGTCTCCGGGTGTTCCGCGAGTTCACGCGAACGAATCTCCTGGACCGTGATGGCGGTGCCTACGACAATGCCCATCACGATCGTTACCAGGGTCGAACCGGTGATTCCACTCCTTTTGCGCATGACGCATGGTCCTCCGCCCCTCTTAGACGGTCGTGCGGCGCGGACGTTTCCAGTTTACACCGGTTTTCGTCTTGTGAGGCCGGTTAGATTGCTGTGGATTCACTCGAAATCCACAAAGCGGAAGAGTCCCGCAGGATAGTCTGCTCTCGTTCGGGTCCAACGCTGATGATTGAGATTGGGCACCCGGTAGCCTCCGATATGATGCCTAGGTAGGTGCGGGCAGCCTCGGGAAGCTGAGCCTCCGCTCTCGCTCCGCTGATGTCCTCAGTCCAACCCGGGACCGTTCGGTAGATTGGACGACATCGTTCTAGGATAGCCGTGTCAGTTGGGAAATGCTCGAGCCTTTGTCCGTCTACCTCATACGCGACGCACACCGAGAGCTCGGGGAATCCCGACAAGACGTCGAGTCGGGTCACCGCAATCGAGTCGAGGCCGTTCACCCGAGCCGCGAACCGTAGCGTCACGAGGTCCAAGTAACCGCACCGCCTCGGCCTGCCCGTCGTTGTTCCGTATTCTTGCCCCTGCTCACGCAGCCGCTCACCCTCAGAACCGACTAGCTCCGTCGGCATCGGCCCTTCGCCGACGCGGGTGGTGTACGCCTTCACGACACCTAGCACGTGATCGATCTGCCGGGGGCCGATCCCGGTGCCGATTGCCGCACCCCCAGCGGTGGTACATGTGGAGGTCACGTAGGGATAGGTGCCTAGGTTGAGGTCCAGCAACGTGCCGTGCGCGCCTTCGAAAAGCACTCGCTTCCCCGCAGCGGCCATCTCTGCGACCAAAGTCTCCGCCTCGCCTACGTACGGCCGCAGAATCCGTGCGTAAGAGTCGTACTCGGCCAAGATCTGGGCGACGTCCAGGGTATCGACGCCTGCGCCGCGCAGCACCTCGTTCTTCGCCTCGATGAGAGCGCTCAAGAGCGCCCCGCGTCTGGCGTCGTCCACGAACTCGCACATGCGCAGCCCAGTCCGTGCCGCCTTGTCCATAGCGCACGGACCGATGCCACGGCGGGTCGTTCCGAGCTTCCTGGTTCCGCGAGATGCCTCCTGAGCGGCATCCAGCAGGGCATGATAGGGGAGGACGACATGTGCCGCGCGGGAGATGCATAGACGATCGGGCGTAACAGTGCCAGCGAAGGTCTCGAGCTCCTTCACGAGCGTCTTGGGGCAGATTGCCGTAGCCGAGGTAAGGACCCCTCGAACGCCGGCGTGGAGCATTCCCGCAGGCACCAGGTGGAACTTTACCAGTCTCTCGCCCACAAGCACCGTGTGACCCGCGTTGTGCCCGCCAGTGAACCGGACGATAAGGTCCGCCTGGGAGCTGAGTAGGTCCACGATTTTGCCTTTCGCCTCGTCGCCCCACTGGGCGCCAACGATAACCAGTGTCGGCACATTTGCTCCTTCTGCGGCCGAGTGTCGCGACCGCAACCCGGTTACTCTACCCCATGCCCCTCCGACTGCGGAGGCAGCTCTTATCGGGCTAGAATGTGGGCATGGGTAATACCTTCGGGCGCGTCTTTCGCGTTACGACGTTTGGGGAGTCCCACGGTGGGGGTGTCGGTGCGGTTGTGGACGGGTGTCCTCCCCGGATGGAGCTCTCAGAGCAGGACATCCAGGTGGAACTGGACCGGCGCCGGCCCGGCCAGAGCCGGCTCGTGTCTCAGAGAAAGGAATCGGACCGGGTCGAGATACTTTCCGGGGTCTCGGAGGGAGTAACGCTCGGAACCCCGATCCTTCTGCTGGTACGAAACGAGGACGCAAGGAGCCGGGACTACGCAGAGCTACGAGATCTGTACCGACCCAGCCACGCGGACTACACCTACGAGGCCAAGTATGGAGTTCGGGCATGGCAAGGGGGTGGCAGGGCGAGCGCGCGTGAGACCGTGGGAAGGGTTGCCGCCGGGGCGATTGCGCAGAAGGTGCTCCGCGAGCGCTTCGGCGTGACCATCGTAGCCTATGTCGAGAGCGTCGCCGCACTTCGTGCAGATGTGGACACCGACAGCGTGTCGCGCGAGCTCGTAGACGCCCATCCGACGAGGTGCCCCGATGCCACTGTAGCCGAGCGGATGGCTGCAGCCATCGAACAGGCGCGAAAGGAAGGCGACTCGCTCGGGGGCATCGTCGGATGCGTTGCGCGTGGCGTGCTTCCCGGCTGGGGCGACCCGGTGTTCGACAAGCTCGAGGCCCGGCTCGGCGCGGCAATGCTTAGTATCCCCGCCTGCAAGGGTTTTGAGGTCGGTTCCGGCTTCGGGGGGACGGCGCTATCGGGGAGCGAGCACAACGACCCGTTCTATGCAGACGAAGCAAAGCAGGTGCGGACTCGAACCAACCGCTCCGGGGGGATCCAGGGCGGGATCTCCAACGGAGAGCCGGTTCTCCTTCGTGCGGCTTTCAAGCCCACGGCTACGATTCTGAAGCCGCAGGAGACCGTCACTGTGCACAGGGAGGCCACCATGTTCCAGGCGAAGGGACGCCATGACCCATGTGTACTTCCGCGTGCCGTCCCCATCGTTGAAGCGATGACGGCTCTGGTCCTCTTGGATGCGGCTTTGTTGCACCAGGCTCAGTGCGGTTTCCAGACAGAGACATGATGAAGGGCCGCCCCACGCGTTGGGCGGCCCACATCCTTGAACTCCGCGGAGATGACCGAAGCTACTTGCGCCTGCGAGACAAGCTCCACAAGCCAAGACCACCGGCCAGAAGCCCGGCGATAGTCCCCGGCTCAGGAACCGGAACCCAAACGTTGACACTCTGGCCCGTATAACCACCACCCGACGAGGTGGCGATGTAGAGAGTACCGTACCCAGGCCCAGCAAGACTGTGGATCTGATACATCTCGGCGGTGTCGAGCACCGCAGGTGAAGTCTCGCCCGGATCAATCGAAGCACTCGTCGCGCCAACCCAGGTGGCAGTCGAAACGTTGTCGCCAACGTACGTCCACGGGTTGTACACGGCGCCGCCATGCTTACCCCCGCCAAGCCCCAGCATTGTGTGCGGGGCTATGTTGAACAGTTCAAAGAACCTTAGGGACGCAGTGCCTGGTCCTTGACCTATCGAACCAGCATCGATGTTGACCAGCTGGTACGTGTAGAAGTACCCCGCTTCGTCACTGAGTGTGAACACCCAGAATCCGAGCTTGACCGTTCCCACAGAAAACGCGTCGGGAATCAGCGTCACGAAGTCGCCGGCCGCGCCGCCCGGATTGAGGAACGTGATGTCAGAGTTGGTGCCGTCCGGATCCGTGTAGACAGGCACCGCCATTGCGGCCACGGAGCAAAAGCATATGGCTGCTGCAAGCACGAACCGGTTCGCCATACCGGAAATGAAAGCCATACTCAACCCTTCCTTTACTCTGGTTTGCAAACCGAATTGGACGGAGTCCAGAGCTATGTCTAGTCTCTCGCGTGCAAGCACAAGTCATGCCAACACGCCGACTCGTCGTCCAACGATAACGGTACCAAGGAGACCTGTGGGCGCATAGCACACTAGGCCACCACCCACGGGGCTGAAGAAGAGGCAAAGTACGAAAATCACCGCTCGTCTGTTCGCGAGCTTAAGGACATTATACAGGACGAATCACGGAATCTTGACACCCGCCCATTGTTTTTCAGGATTTTCTCTAGGTCCAACGGCAGGCTCGATGCCGTATTGGGCGTGGGAGCCGTGCGCTGCGGGCCCAAAGACCGGCGCGGCGGCGCCTCTCGAGGGTTCATTCTAGGCGGAGAGAACAAACGGACCGGTATAATCCGTCTCTCCCCATAGGATGCGATACGATTTAGCGCCAAACTCGTGGAGTCCGGACCTCGTAAGCATGAACAACGACACCGTCGCCCTGCAGTCCGAAGTCGAGCAGCTCCGAGCGCAGCTCGAAGAAGCCAAGCGGCAGATTGCAGAGCTTAACCAGCGAAACACCAGCCTGCAGGCTACTAAGGCAGCCCCCGATTCGGGCATCGAGGCAACCCCGCTCGACGAAATGGAGATGACGCTGCGCCGTCTGGTGCAGCGCATCGCCATGATTCTGCAGGCCGAGAAGACCGTCTGGATGCTCTACGAGAGGGAGAGCGGTGAGCTGGTTGCCATGCCGCCCGCTTACGGCGTCGACGAGGAGACGATCCGCTCGTTGAGAGTGCGGGCCACACAGGGCATCTCTGGGCAGGTCTTCCGCGAAGGACGCCCCCAGATATTTCTCGACGCGGTGCGCGACCCGCGAACCATCAAAGAGAACGTCGCTTACTACAACATCTACAACGGCGTGACCGTGCCCCTCATCGTCGAGAAGCGCGATGAGCAAAACCGGGTCGTTGACCGCCAGACCATCGGTGTTCTTCACGTCTGGAACAAGCGGCACGGCGAGGAGTTCAACGACGAAGACGTGCGGCTGCTCGAGAGGTTGGCTAGCAGCCTCGCCGCAGTCATCACCAACATGCGCATCTACCAGGAAGTGGTGGAAGAGCGCAAGGAGCTCCTGCAGACCATCGAGAGCCTGTACGCAGGTCTCGTCCTGGTCAGCGCCGAGGGACGCATAACCCAGATGAACTCCTCGGCCCGCCAGATCTTCAACGTCCAGGGAGACGTGAGCGGAAAACGATTCGACGAGGTCTTTCACCACGAAGGCGCCGTAGAAATGTTCCGGCGCGGTCTGGCAACGCTCAAGGGAAGCGAAGCGGAGGAATTCGGGGCAGGCGCGGAGCTCACTTTCTCCGAGGACGGGCACGAGCGTATCTTCCAGGTCCAGAGCGCGCCGGTGCGAAACGAGGACGGAAAGCCTATCGGCATCGTGGCCATCTTCAATGACTTCACGGACATTCGCAACATCGAACGCATGAAGTCTTCCTTCGTGGCCACGGTCTCCCACGAGTTGAGAACACCCCTCACAGCAATCAAAGGCTTCATCTCCACACTTCTAATGGACGATGCGGGATTCGAGGAGAGTGAGCGCCGCGAGTTCTACGGCATCATAGACCAGGAGTGCGACCGGCTCACCCGTCTCATCAACGACCTCCTCAACATCGCCCGAATCGAAGCAGGCGAGTCGTTGAAGCCGCATTACACGGACGTGGACATCAAAGAGCTCGCGCAGAAGGTGGTGATGATTCAGCGCCAGGCGACTTCCCGCCACAAGCTGTACCTAGAGGCCCCGGAGCAGATGGACACGATCATCGGCGACGAGGACAAGCTGGACCAAGTCATTACCAACCTGCTCAGCAATGCAATCAAGTACTCGCCCAATGGCGGCGACATCCGGGTCAAACTGGAAGACCTCGGCGATAAGGTGCGGCTGAGCGTGAGCGACCAAGGTATGGGCATTCCAAAAGAGCACCTAGGGAAGGTGTTCGAGAAATTCCACCGCGTGGACAATCGGGACAACCGCAAGGTGTACGGGACCGGACTCGGTCTGTTCCTCGTCAAGCACCTGGTCGAAGTCCTGCACCAAGGGAAGATATGGGCCGAGTCCGAGGTTGGAGTCGGATCCACCTTCATCTTCGAGATCCCGAAGAAGCTGAAGCTCGAAGAGATCGAAGATGCTCATCCCGCCTAGTTCGCTGTCGCTTCAGCGCACACGCAGCAACGCTACCGTTGGAGTGTCGAACGCGACCTCTGCGTCCGCGGGGGGCTCGTCCGGCTCATAGGTGTCCGGTGGCGGTTTTCGAACCAATAGGTACTGAACCCCGAGCTCCCTCGCCGTCTCCGTCGAGAGACTTCGGTACCCTTGCATCTCGCCGCCGTATAACCCGCCCATCACCGCCCGAATCCGGCTGACGAACCAGGGCGTCTCGCTCCAGTGCCCCGCATAGACGGCCTGCCCAGCCAGGGCCGGAATGAAGCAAGCATAGGGCAGAATGTCTTGCGCGGTTGCGTCCTCAGACAGATGCTCCCTCATCCACGCGAGGGTCGCCACCTGATCCTCGGACAGGTACACAGGATGTATCCCGGTACTGGACAGATCTGCGGAGATACGGTCCAAACTGCTGCGGAGCCACGCGAGGTTGGAGAGCGATAGGAGCGTTAGAGCAGCCGCAGGAACGGCGATGGAACCTCGTAGCCGAGCTGGTAGCCGGTGCAGAACTTCGGCGATCGCAATGCCCGCGAGGATGGCGAGCGGAAGGTGCGCCCCCATCGTCAGCTTCCGCTGGAACAGGGCGGGGAAGTAGGGCAACCACAGTGCAACCGCAGCCCACGAAGTGACGAGCAGCAACGCAGGTCGCTGCCGACCATCGGCCCCGAGAACACGTCCGATCCCCCACGCACCGACGCACAGCACAGCGAAGATACCAATGAACAGGGCCAAAGGTCCCAAGCCCAGAAACATCGTCGTGCCCAACGCGTGCTCCGGTGGCTGATTGAGCGGGCAGCCCGCAAAGGTTAGCACCAACAGCACCCCCAGCGGCACCGCCCCGACTGCACCGAGCCATGCGGGAGGCTTGTGCTCGCGGCCACGGAGCCATACCGCGTCCGCCGCCAGCAAGATAAGTGGGAGATAGCCGAGCACGAACTGCCAGGGCTCCGGTGAGAACGTCTCGGTAGCGGCACGAGAAGCGAAGACAGGATCGTGCGCCCGAACGTAGGCCAACCAGGCCACCGAAGGAATCGCTCCTAGCAGGATGAGCCCCGACCTGAGGACCCACGAAAAGCTCAGTACCTTCGCACCAGCTAGGGCGAGTGCAAAGGCGACCGCAACCAGCACCATCGTGAGCACATCGTAGGTGTGGATGTTGCCCAGCACCAGCATCGCCGCCGCACCGCGCAAAATGGCTCGCCAGTGCTCCCTGGCGTCCAGGATGGCGAGCCACGCCTCCACCATCAGCCACAGCGAACAGGCGAAGAGGGCGTTATTCAGCAGGCTGGGAAACGTGAAGCCCTCCGGCTGCCACAAGTCTGTGGGGCCGGTCACACCCTTCATCCCTTGCATCGTCCAGCCGATGCCCGCCGAAACCAGCAGCACTCCGAATGCGATTCGGCGCGCGCGGTGCTCCTTCGTCACCCTGCAGATCAGCCGCCACGCAGCTACCAGAAACAGGAAGCCGAAGACGATGCGCGCGCCATGGAACACCGTCCCGTGGTATAGCCCGGTGACCCGAGAGACCGCGCCCAAGGCGAAGAAGAACACGTGCACCGTGAGGCGTGGCTGCTGTTCCGTGGTGAAGCGATTGTCGAACAGGAAATGGCCGCGTCGCGCCTGCTCCATCCACGCCATGTACACGCACATGTCGTCCGTGTTCAGGTCGAAGCCGGTGTAGAAGCGGTCCCCGGCAAGCGCAAGACCAAAGAGGTTGGGGAGCAGGCAGATGACCAGGTATACGATGGAGACCGTTACGACGAACCTACGCTCAGCCATCTTTCGGAGGCACCAGCACCCCGCCCGTACCCCGGATCAGGTCCCATAGACTTACCCCGACCATTCCGAACATCTTCAGCCCGACGCCGACGAGGGCAAGCGTGAACAACCCCGCTCCCAGCATCGCGATGCAGAGGGGAGCTATGGCGAACTGCCCGATCGCAAGCCCCCACGACGCCGCGAACTGGCCCAGGGCGAAGTACTTGCCGTAGGCGAACTGACCGATGGCCACGTCACCCTTTGCGAACTGGCCGATAGCGATGACACCGTCGGCGACGCGCACTTTCCCCGTCACCGGGTCCTTGCCCCAAGCTACGTGCACCAACGGTCTGCCCCGCACAGTCTTCTCGCTTCGCCACTCTCCGCCGGGTTTGTACGAGGCTCGTGCAGGCGCCGGCGCGCCACAGTGAGGGCACATCGTCGCGTCTGGACTCACCTGTCCGGCGCATTCCCTGCATTCCGCGAGCTCTCGCGGCGATTGCCGATGCCCGCGGAACCTGCTTCTGAACCCGTCGGCTGGTGCCGATGCCTCGCCAAAAGGCTGCCTTGACCCGCAGTGCGGACACGCCAACGCGTGGGGGCTCACTTGACCGCCACACTGGATGCACGTGCCCAGTTCGCCAACTTGTCTCTGCCTCAATCGAACACCTTCACGCCACTCGAGCGTCCGGTAACATACGGCAACTCGCGGTTCGAGGTTGCTTCATGTCAGTTCTCGCTCTGCTGCCCCTCGTCCTACTCGCGGCTTCCCCCGCCCAGGCCGATGACTGGCGCAGCCTGGTGCCGGAGCCGTTCATCGAAAGCCGCGAGCGGTGGGTAGAGCTCTACTGGAAGGCATGGGAGCTGTATCGGTCGGGCATTCGCGAGGGCACGGAGACGAACGGGTTGGTCTCGCGGTACGTGGGGGCATCCGATGGCCGCGTTCGGCAGATCGAGACAGCGCTCCTGGTCGCATGCGGGCGATACGGCCACCGGGCATTTCCCACCGCCATCTCCCTCGACAACTTCTATCGCAAGCAACATGCGGACGGCTTCATGAGCGCAGGCATTCTCGAATCGGACGGCCGTAGCGCGAAGTCGCCGACAGACCTCGCCGAGGTGTGTCCACCCCTTCTCGCGTGGGCGGAGTGGCAGTACTACCTAGTCGCCGCCGACCGTACCCGCCTGCGCTTCGCCTTCCCATACCTCAGCCGCCACTTCTGGTGGCTGGACACGAACCTGCGAACGCCAACGGGTGCCCTGAGCCCGGGACAGGGGAGCCTCGGCCCTGCACGCGAGGGAGTGGTCGGTTCGATGGAGATGACGTGCTTGCAGGCGTTGAACGCACGGTGTCTCGCCCAGATGGCTCGGGTGCTGGACAACCGCACTGAGGAGCAGCGGTTCTGCAAGCAAGCCGATGCGCTCGCGGGCGTAGTGAATGCGATGCTTTGGTCGCAAGACAAGGGGTTCTACTGCGATGTGGATGCGGGTTCGCGTCATGTCAGCTACGAGCGAGAAGGCAGGCAGGTCCCGCGGGCCACGCTCGAAGGTGCATATGCTCTGTTCGCGGGCATCGCATCCGCAGACAGAGCGAAGAAGGTAGCGGCACGACTTACTGATCGCAAGGGCTTTCTCCAGCCTCACAGCTTCTCCACACTACCTGCCGACGATCCGATGTACCAGGCCGATGCGGCTCGGCTCGGCGCTGTGTCGCCCACAGCAAACTACTTAGTCATCCGCGGTCTCGAGGAGCAAGGCTTGAGTGAAGTCGCACTCTTGGCCGCCGAGAACCACCTCGAAGGAATATCTAGGACCTTCGTCCGCACCGGCCAACTCTGGGGCGCGTACGCCTCGAACGCCTTCCGACCGGCCAAGGGAGTTCGCCCGGACGCACTAGGCATCTCCGTGTGCTCCGCGGTCGCGGTGCTGATCGAGTCGGTTTTGGGGATCGAGGTGGATGCCCCCGCCGGTGAGGTGCGTTGGAACTTGCGACAAACGGTCAAGCACGGCATACGCCGCCTCCCGATCGGCGAAGGCACTGTGGATCTCGAGTGCACCGCCCGTACGGATCGCAAATCGCCTGCAAAGCTCACCGTCAGGTCCGACTGCTCTTTCACCCTCGTGGTTAGGCTCGGCAGCCGCGAGGTCCGAAAAGCAATCTCCCCAGGCGAGACGCGCTTCGAGGTCGCGCCTTAGTTCTTCGCCGGCTTCCGCTTGCGCCACGCCAGCGCAGCTATCACCCCTATCAGGCACAGCCAGGGGAACAAGTCGTGAAGCCGGCCAGGCACGTCGGTTCGGCTCGCGACAGGGACATCCGCGATAACCATCTCCCGCACGCCGATGGGCAGGCTCGCCAAGACCACGCCACGCGCGCTCACGATCATCGTGACCCCGGTCGAGCCCGACCGAACCAACGGGCGACGGCACTCCACTGCGCGAACCACCGCAACGGCTGCATGCTGGTTGATGCCTGCGGGCGGGTACCAATCGTCCAGCGACAGCACCGCGATTAGGTCGGCGCCTTGCCTCACTTGCGCCCGAAGCACCTCTGGGAAGAGGTTCTCGAAGCAGATTCCGATCACCACGTCTAGGCCCCGCACCCGAAGTGGTTGTCCAGGAGGCGCAGCGGTGACATCGCCGCCCGGCAGTCTGAAGGCGTCCAGAAAAGGCAGCCGGTCCCGGAAGGGCACGTACTCGCCGAAGATGACGAGCCGTGACTTATCGTAGGTGGTGACTGTGCCGTCGGGTGACGCGCCGTAAGCGGTGTGATAGACCTTGCCGTTCACCACGCGGTGACCGCTCGCAATGTAGCCGGTGGGTGGGGGCCGCTCAGGCCTCGGCGGCGCGAACTGATAGCTCTCTGGAAACACTACTACCTGCACGCCGGCAAGTCCGGCCGCCTCTAGCCGGTCCTGCTTCCACTGCTCGAACTCGCCACCCCACTCGAACTCCGACGAATGTATGACATCGAACGCCGGCTGCGCCGCTGCTACGCGTATCGTGTCAGTGACTGGCAGGGCTCGTAGAAACAGCAGTTGGCTGGTGCCGAGTACTACAGCGACGGCCACGAGCAGCACGAACCCCAAGCCCTGGCGCTGCGGCTTGCCCAGCGCGAGGACCACACCGACCGCCGTCAGCACGATCAGGAACGCCAGCAGATGCGTGCCCCCCACTGCCACGGGAGCCAACAGCACCGGGCTCTTCCACTGCGTGTAGCTCAATTGCGCCCAGCCGAAGCCGCCTGCCGGCCAGCTCGACCGCAACCACTCCGTGAACCCCCACGCAGGCGGCGCAATTATCAGGCCGAGCGAGCCATACCGCCGGCACGCGAGCGCCACGGCTCCCCCGAACAGCGCTATGTAAAGCCCCTCGATGATGGAGAGAAGCACCCAGGGGAGAAACGCCAGCGGGATGGAACCTATCCAGTTCGCGATGAACTGCAGCAGCCAGATCAGGTTGCCCAGAAAGAACAGTGTGCCGAACCACAACGCACGCCGGAACCCGCGCCAGAAGCCGCCTTCCGCAAGCGCGAAGAGCAGCGGCACGAGTGCAATCCAGGCGAGGTAGCCCAGGTCCAGCGGCGGATAGGCTGCAAACAGGAGCAGAGCGGAGAGCAGGGGCAGCCAGCAACCCGGCTTCCACACTCGCCGCAACAGACCGACCCAAGCGGGCTGAGGCACATGCTCGGCAACGGTCATCGGCGGGTTATACCTGCGACACTCGGATCGTCCCGAGGTCTCGGTAGTCGTCGCCGATCCGCTGCAGGCCCACGGTCACACGAGCGATGGACTGCGTCGCTCTTATGGTTGACAACAGCCGCGCCCGCCTTGTCGCAAAGTCCACGCCCATGAGGACCCCCATAGCCAGAGTGTGCCCCTCGGGCCCGGCAATACCGCACAACAGCCCACGGTAGTCGCGAGCGAGCGTGCAGAACACTCGACTCACCTCGAACAGCTCTTGTGCCCGCGGTTCCGCCTCATCCGGAAGCGGCGACTCCGTCACCACCCACAGCGCCCCCGGTAGCGCTTCCGCATGTAGCACCTCGGTTCGCAGAACGCGTCCCAGCCTATCGGCCAGCGCCTTATCCAATGCTCTTCCCGATCCGAGGCGGCAGCCAGCAAAGCACACATCGTCCAACGAGACGATGTGCTGCGTGGCGTCGCGGAAGTAGCGTGCCCACTTCGCCTGTCGCCTCCGTGCGCGGAATACCGGCGAGCGGCGGGCCGCATTCGGGGAGTGTGTTAGCCGAACCACCTCCGCTGCCGTCGTTCGCTCCAACAAGCAGACCAATGGTTCCATCTCGTCAGCCTGCTGCAGCGCAAGGATCTGGCTGGGCTTGAGCAATCGCGCCAACTCCAGTTTCTGCATTCGGGCGCCCGGGCCGAACACATGGCCGTCCGTATCAATTACAGATCGGTCGCAGTTCCTTCGGCGGGACCACAGCAGGGCGGCGGAGACCAGGAACTGTGTGGGGTTGCGGTCCGGGCTCGTTACGCCGACAAACTCGATCTGCTCGTCATCCAAGTCTTGAAAGCTCGCGACACCTTTAGTGGCATAGGCGAGACCGACGCTGCCGGGCGGACCCACCTCGCTCTGACCGAGGTCGCAGTCCATCAGCGCCACCGTCTCACCGCTCTCGGTCCAACGTTGCAGCAGCGCGAGGCACAGGGAGGTCTTGCCGGTGTCCGGTGCGCCAAGAAGCATCGTCGGCCCGGTGCTGTTCGCCAGGGTTTCTATCGCCGCCGTCCAGGCATCCGGCAGAACCACGTCCATCTCGTGTGAGCTTCGCCTGCACTCGTGCCTGTCCTTGCCCCGGGCCTCTGCACATCAGGACGACTACGCCGATACGAACTCCACGATACGTTCTGCCGCTTCCTGCATGGTCTCCGCTCCGTGGATCGGCGTTCCCTGCAGCAAAGCCCGGCCCTCCTCGGCGCTGGTGCCTTCCAGCCTCAACACCACCGGCACGTCGATGTGAAGTCGCTCCAGTGCAGTGAGGATGCCCTTGGCCACTTCGTCGCAGCGCGTGATGCCTCCGAAGATGTTGATGAGCAGCCCCTTGACGTTCGAGTCCATCAAGACTAGGTCTACGCAGTTCGCAACCACGTCGGCCTGTGCTCCGCCGCCGACGTCCAGGAAGTTTGCTGCCTTGCCGCCGGCTCGCGCCACCTCGTCCAACGTGCACATCACAAGGCCTGCACCGTTGCCGATCACGCCGACGTTCCCTCCGAGCCGCACATAGGCGATGCCTCTGCGGTGCGCCTCGGCCTCGATGGGGTCGTCCTCGCTTTCTTCACGCCATGCGGCGAACTCCTCACGGCGGAACAGCGCGTTGTCGTCAATCGTCACCTTCGCGTCCGCCGCCACCAGCCGTCCGTCCGTCAGCAGCGCGCAAGGGTTCACCTCTACCAACGAAGCGTCAACCCCGAGGTAGGCCCGCAGCAGCGCACGCAGAAGGCTGTGCATCTGTCTCCGCGCCGGTCCATCGATCCCGGCACACGCGATGGCATCTCGAATCTCGAAGTCCTCCACACCCCATGCCGGGTCCACGTGCAACTTCACGATGGCCTCGGGATGCTCGCGGGCCACCTCCTCGATATCCATGCCGCCCATTGCCGAGATCATCACCACGTCTTTCTGCGCAGCCCTGTCCAGGGTGACAGCGACGTAATACTCCTTCGCGATGTCCACCTGCTCGGCGACGAGCACCTTCTCGACCACCATGCCCGCAGGGTTCTGCACGGAGACCAAGCGCTTCCCGATCAGTTCGCGCGTGAACGCCTCGGCTTCTTCAGCGGTCTGAGTCAGCCTGATCCCGCCGGCCTTGCCGCGCCCACCCATGTGCACTTGCGCCTTCACAACGGCTTTGCCGCCGAACTCCGCTGCGATGCGTCCTGCCTCCGCAGGGTCGGTGGTCATGCGTCCTGACGGGACGGGCACGCCGAATCGAGATAGCACATCCTTGGCTTGGTACTCGTGAAGCTTCATGGGACCTCCTGCGCCGAAGCAAAGACGGCCGAAACCGCGACGCCATTCTACCTTCACCCCTCCACCTGCCATACTGAGCTTGCCGAAGCACGACCCTCGCTTCTGTCCCGTCATGCTGAGCCTGTCGAAGCATATAAGTTGCGAGATCCAAATCTATCCCACCCGTCCCCTTGGCCCGGAGCCAGATCACACCAGAGATCGGCCTGTATCCGAGGGCGGATGGAGGCATCAGAGCGACACCCGACCCTCGCTTCTGTCCCGTCATGCTGAGCCTGTCGAAGCATGAACTCCGTCGAAGCACGAGCCCGAAGCAGCACGCGGCAGGGTAAGCCTGTTCCCACACCGAAGTTCACCCAGAGTGACCCGACGCAGAAAGGATATCCGAAGGATCGTAGAGCATCTGGAGGTGTTGTATGGCCGCGCCGCTCACCGCCCCCGCTTCGATCCGGTGGAGGAGCTCATCTGCTGCATCCTGTCGCAGCACTCGGCCGACGTCAACTCGTTTCCTGCATTCACTCGCCTTCGCGCACGCTACCCCGAGTGGCAGCAGGTGCTCGATGCGCCAGTCGAGGAAGTCGCAGAGACCATCCGCAGAGCCGGCATGCACAACCAGAAGAGCGAGCGCATCCGTCAAGTCCTCGCACGCATCTACGAAGAGACCGGCGGTTTCTCTCTCGACCACCTGCGCACCATGCCTTGGCCCGAGGCGCGCAAGTGGCTGATGAGCCTGCCGGGCGTCGGCCCGAAGACCGCCGCCATCGTGCTCTGCTTCACGATGGGGCAACCCGTCATCCCAGTGGACACACACGTCTTCCGAGTCGGCTGGCGGATCGGTTTCTACGACAAGAAGATAGGTGAGGCGAAGGCGCACGACGTTCTGCAGGCCGCAGTGCCCGAAGACCTCGCGTATCGCTTTCACACCACGCTAATCCAACACGGCCGCAATCTTTGTCGCGCCCGCGACCCGGAGTGTGCCGCATGCCCGATTCGCTCGATGTGTGACTTCGGGCGAGAAAATCGGCCTCCTGGTGTAACATCTCGACGAACGCGTGCGTCCAAAGGGCAGTCATCCAAGGGAGGACCACATGACTAGTTTCTTCGCAATGCTCGCAGCCGCCGGACAGGGCGGTGCAGGACTTATAGATAGTGTAGAGATCACCGTGTATAACCAAGACTTCGGCCTCGTCAAAGAGATCCGACGAGTCGACCTGAAGCAGGGTGTCGCCGTGCTTGCCATCGAGGACGTGGCGGCGACGATTGACCCCTCCACCGTGCACTTCAAGTCGCTCGATGACCCCCAAGGCGTGGAAGTGCTTGAGCAGAATTTCCGGTTCGACCTTCTGGGGCCCAACAGCATCCTGGAGAAGTCGGTGGGCAAGAAGGTGCGCCTCCACCGCAACCTCCCAGACGGCAAGAAGGAAGTGCTCGAGGGCACGCTGCTGACTCCGCCCTCGCAGGGTACCGTCATTCGCACCTCCGACGGGCGATTCGTACTCAGCCCAGCTGGAGAAGTGGAAGTGATGGAGTTGCCCGAGGGGCTTATCGCCAAGCCGACCCTGTTCTGGGAAGTGAGGTCGGCCAAGAGTGGTACTCAGCGCGTCGAACTGAGCTACATGGCCGACGACATCTCGTGGACTGCCGACTACGTGGCGACCCTGGATGCGAATGACGAGCGGCTCGACCTAGGTGGATGGGTTACGCTTACCAACCGCACGGGCGTAACGTATAAGGATGCCAAGCTGAAGCTGGTTGCTGGCGACGTTCGACGGACGCAACCAGTGATGGACAAGCAGATGATGATGCGTGGAGCTGCTCCGGCAGCGGGGGCCGGGTTAGGTGGATTCACGGAGAGCCAGCTCTTCGAGTATCACTTATACACGCTCGGCCGCCCCACTACCATCGCGAACAAGGAGATCAAACAGGTGTCGCTTCTCAGCGCCACGGAGGTCCCGGCTACCAAGAAGCTCGTTTACGAGGGGCAGGGGTTCTACTGGCGATCCTATGGCCAGTACTATAGGCCGGGCGATGGCGTGGATACCGACCCCAACCAGAAGGTCAATGTAGTAGTCGAAATCGTGAACAGCGAGAGGAACCGTCTCGGCATGCCACTACCCAAGGGCAGCGTTCGAGTCTACAAGCAGGACGTGGAGGGTCAGCTCCAGTTCGTCGGGGAAGACACGATTGACCACACGCCGCGCGACGAGAAGATCAAGCTCTACCTCGGTGACGCATTCGACGTGGTTTGCACACGGACTCGAACGGACTTCCGGCGCATCTCCACCGACATCATCGAGCAGAGCTTCGAGATCAACGCGCGGAATCGCAAGAAGGACGAGACGGTGACGCTCACCATCGCTGAGCACCCGTGGGGCGATTGGGAAGTGCTGGACAAGTCACACGAGTTCACCAAAGTGGACGCTCACACCATCCACTTCGTCGTGGAGATCCCGGCTGGCCGAGAGATCAGCGTCTCTTACCGCGTCCGCTCCAAGTTCTAGCCCACCTTCTTCGCCCTTTCCAAGGGCGAGTCTCGGCTCCAATCTCTTGTCTGGGATTTGGCCAGTAGGTAGCCTCCCGTCGGATGTGAGGCGGTCTGCCCCACGTTCCTTCCGGCAGGCCACTCCGGACCAGTCGTGACATGCCGCTCAGCCATCGGATCGTGCAGCGCAGCCGGGTACGATTCAGGCGAGGCCCCCGTAGCTCAGGGGATAGAGCAACTGCCTTCTAAGCAGTGGGCCGATGGTTCGAGTCCATCCGGGGGCGCCAGGTCCTTACCAAACGCTACTCAGAGCCGGCAATGAGAAAATGAGAACATTGAGTTCCGGCGGTATCATCCCGACATCGTGAGCGAAGTCTGCCTCCAGGCGCGGCGCGATGTCGCACTATTCCTTCTCTGTCTCCTCCTTGCCGGATGTGGAGGGGCTCGGCCGAATACGTCCGACCAATCGGAGAAGTCGGTTCGGTCGAACCAGCGGGACGTGTCAGACGCGTCCATCTCTTCTGATGCCGCAGAGGGACCCTCTTCGTACAACCCTGCCCGTCGGACGCAGCTGGCTGACCTTCCGACAGCGGAAGTGCGCATCGGCAGCCACGTGATGCCCGTGTGGATCGCTGCCAACTCGCTCACCCGTGAAGAGGGCATGATGCACCTCACCGAAGCGGAAGTTCCCGATAGCCACGGCATGCTCTTCGTGTTCCTCGAGGAAGCGCCGCTTAGCTTCTGGATGCGAAACACTCTGATCCCCCTGGACATCGCGTTTCTCAACGCCAAGGGCGAGGTGCTCAACACGGAGCGGATGCAGCCCCGCGACCCGACGCCGATTCCGAGCAAGGGGCCGGCCAAGTACGCATTGGAGGCCAAGGCCGGCACATTCGAGCGACTGGGCCTTCGACCCGGCATGACCATTCAACTCCCAGCCGGCCTTGCCGCAATAGACTAGCTTCCCCGACCCACGGACGCAGACCGCCTAAGGGTGGTAAGTAATCACTCGGTACGAAACCTCGACCCAGCTCGGCTTGAAGAACCGCGTGTCGTAGGTCGTCCGCTTCGTCCAGTTGCCTCTGGCATCGTAAGTGGCTTTGAACGTGTGGCGGGTCATCAGTTGACCGTCGCCGCGGTAGATCACGAGCTTCGCCAGATCGCCCTTCGCGTCGTACGTATAGCGGGTGTTGCTGACGAGCGAGCCGTGACGCCAGGCCTTGTCCTCGCTGCAGCGACCGTTTTCATCGTACCGATAGGCGTGCTTCCAAACCTGCTTGCCGTCAGGGCCGGTGCAAGTCACTGTGCTGACTCGGTCGCTCGAGTCATAGGTGTAGGCTACGACCCAAGGGGCGCCGCCGCTGGCAGGGGTGGTGGTCTCTCGCGTGGGCATCCCGCGCTCGTTATACTCGAGTACCGAGGTGTTGAGAGGAGTTCCGTCTCCACGAGATCGCTGTATCTCGAAGAGCTTGCCTCGGCCGTCGTAACGATAGCTCTCCCGCCCAGTGAGCTTCTGCGCGGGAGTCTCGAAGATCGTCTTCTCTGCCACGCGCCCGAACTCGTCGAGCGTGCACACGGTCTTAGAGACGAGTGCGCCGCTCGGTAGGAACTTCTCGTCATCTATCACGACACCCTGGGGGCTGTAGGCGGTTTTGCGTACGGCGACACGCTTGCCCTCGACCCACTTGCCGCCCCGCTTGGCAAACGGAGCCGATTCGGTGATGACCACGTGGGGGCGGTTGCGGGGGATGGCCGTCTCCGGGCCCATCGTGGGCTCTGGTGGTTGCCAACTCAGCTGGACAGGAGCCGGGGCACCGCTCCAAGCGGCGAGCATCGCAGAAAGAACGACGATAGCGGTCATTCGACACCTCCGATCGGGTGCGCCTGAGAGTCGCCACATCGGTGGACGGCTGTGGAGGCGCCCAGCCCGACAGTCAGACTCGAGCATGACACTAGAGATTCTTGGCGAGTGAACGGAACGCACCGCAAAAAACTTCAGGGCGTCTTGCTCGTTGCAGGTGTCTTTCGTCAGGATACCGAAAATACCTTTCAGAACTGCAAATCGGGTGGTAAGATGCCCGGTAAAGGCAGTGCAGGCTCTTTCGGTACGCTCCGGCAGCCGCTGTGCGGAGCTTGACGATGAGCTAAGGAGGGCCGCATGCGAATTGGCCGACAGAACCCACGAAGTGGGCTGCCGCTTTTCATCTTTGGAGTCGCGGCACTGCTCATGCTCGTGGTCCTGGCATCTGCGCCAGCCTCTTCGGCGCAGCAGGACTCGGGCAAGCGGGTACCCGCTACGGAAGAGGCGGCGCGAAAGAAGGCACTAGAGCAGGATCGCCCCGGACCTGACGCGGAAGCGCTCGGGAGTGAAGCGTGCGAGATGTGCCACGAGGAAGTGGTGAAGGTGTTCAACGCTTCGCGTCACACTATTCATCTCCGCAAGGTGCTGAAGGAGGCCAACCAGGCGTGCGAATACTGCCACGGCCCGGGCAGCGAGCACGTGGACTCCGGCGACGGCACCAAGATTCTGCGCTTCCCGCCACGCTCGTCGGTCACTGTGAAGCGAGCCGCCGAGCTGTGCATCAAGTGCCACGCTACGACCCATGACAGCCCGCACTGGCGCACCAACGTCCACGCATCGGCAGATGTGGGCTGCGTGGACTGTCACCGATTTCACGGCTCGGACGACGACCCGTTCATGCTGCAGAAGCCCATCGTCAAGGTCTCGAACCTCGCAGGCTTTCGATACGACGCCAAGCACCCGACCACTAGCCAGGCCATCAACGGAGCGTGCCTCAACTGCCATGCGGCGCAGGCAGCCCAAGCCAGGCTTCGATCCCACCATCCCATGCTGGAAGACCGCGTGAGCTGCACGGACTGCCATGAAGTCCACCGCAGCACCAACCCCGCCTTGATGCCGGTCAACAAGAGCATGTCCGCGGTATGCACCAAGTGCCATACCAACATCCGTGGTCCCTTCGTATATGAGCACGAGCCGACGCGAACGGGAGGCCTCGGCGAGAGCTGTCTCACCTGCCATCAACCGCACGGCTCCCCGAACCAAAAGCTGCTGGTCACGAACGGTCGAGGCGTGTGCATCCAGTGCCATACGGATATCAATGCGGACGAGGCGCATCGAGGCCGCCCGGGTAGTTGTTGGCGCTCGGGCTGCCACTCGGACATCCACGGCTCCAACACGAGCCAGCTGTTCTTCCGATAGGGGTGAGGATGATGAGGAACGCGAAGTGTTTGACGGGAGCCTCGGTGCTCACAGCGTTGTTCGTGACCGTCCTCGCCGCGCATGCGCAAGGAGGCGGTGGCGGTACCGAGGCGACCGGCGAGCAGGAGCGCACCGAGGACAGGCGGGCAATAGGCATCGAGCCCATCCACGTGGAAGTGGTGCCTGCGTTTGGCGCGGTGGAGTGGAACGGCAACGAGACTCGGCTGTTCCAGTACCGCTCGTTGGCAGAAGGTTTCTATGGCGACATGCTGTTCGCCGCGCTCCGCGATCCCCGTTCGTTGCGATCCATCGGACGTGGCTACTGGCGAGACCTGGGGGAGCAAGATCAAGCCGGCTTCATGGAACTTATCCCGACTAACGAGAGCCACTCGCTACGCTTCTGGGCCGATAGGTTCGCCTACTTCCCGGACGCCACGCTCGATCTCAGCACCTCATCCAGGGCTTCTTCACGCAAGATATGGCTGCACCTCGCCGGCTTGGGGATCGCCCCCAGCTTCGATCTGAAAGCAAGTGATCGCGAGTGGGTGGTGCGTGACATCGTTCGGCAACGTCCTGATCCGGGATACGACTATCGCACGCTCACCTATGACGCACTGCTAAGCTGGCCCCTGTTGCGAGGAGACGTCAAGGTCGGGTTCTACACGGAGGGGCTGAACGATCGGCTCGGTGAGGTTCCGAATGGTTGGCTTCGGGAGATGACCGTCAGCAGCACGCAGTCGCCCGCCCCGAACATCGGCGCTTCAGTTGCTTATACCGATGTCAGGACCGACCACGAGGGACTGGGACGAAGCACCGCACAGATTTGGCGGTTCGATGCCGGTTGGGCGGCCGCTCCCGATCTGCTCTTTCGGGCGGAGGCGCAGTTCGACACGGTGGATGTTCCCTTTACCCTGAGCCGATACGCTGAGAAAACGAGTCGTGGGGGAGCGGAGGTCTCGTGGCGGCCCGACCGGGCCGTATACGTGAACGCGGGCTACACCCGGCACGGATGGCGACGGGAGATGCAGGGCAGCAACGTGGTCCAGCGTCCAGCTTCGGACGACGCGCACATCTCCGTGCGCTTCCGAAACGACGCGCTGGGGCAGTTTCGCTTGCGGTACCGCAACCGCAACCTGATTAATGCTCCGGACTCCGAAATCCTGCTGTCGGACACGACGGCTACCTTGTACTATGACCGGACGCAGACCTTCATCGGAAGCTGGTCGCGCTCGTTCGGCTACCTCACGAGCCTGTACGCGTCCTACCAGTGGGCGGAGCGGCGCAACAACGCGCGCGAGTACACGCTTCGATTCAACTCGGTCAACGCTGGAGTCAGCACGCAGTTCCTACCGAACCTAGCGGCTTTCGTTGACTTCCTTTGGGAAGACTGGGGCAGCAACGTCAGTGGAGACGACCCGCTCAACACCGGCGAGGACGGGGCAATCGGCTTCGGCTCGGCTGTGCGCCCGTGGTATAGCTCGGGTCAGGTGTGGACGGTCGGAGCCAACCTCGACTTGACTGAACAGAGCAGTGTGGATGGAACACTCACCCATTACGTAAGTCGAGGGGGTGAGCGGAATGTCGCCACCTACGTCGGGCTCGAGTACCGGCAGGAGTTCTTCCGTGACTTCACCCTCGGTTTCGGCTTCCAGCGGCTGGTATCGTCCGACCGACTGGTGAGCGATTTCGGATACGACGCGAACGTTTTTTCTATCACGCTGAAGGGGACGTTCACGAGCGGGCAGTGATGCCGGCCGTTGGGCGTAATTGGGAGGTCGAAAAGTGATACTAGGCAAGCAGAGAGTGGGAATGGCCGCCGCACTGGTCCTTTCGAGCACGGTCGGACTCATAACGCTGTTCGTGGCTGCGGGCTGCTCAGTTAGCGATTTGGTGTCGGGTTCGACCGACGATGCTCCTCCAGGGACCATCGTGTGGAACGACCCGTCGCCGATTCCGTCCAGGAATGTTCCCGACGATGCTACCTATGTTGGTGTCGAGGTGTGTGCAGCCTGTCATGGTCGCTCGGCTCCAGGGCACCCAGAGGGCATCCATGCCGAGTGGAAGCAGATGGCGCATGCCAAAGACCCGACCAAGCTGGGTGGCAGCGGCACGATCGACATCTTCACGCGCTTCATAGCGGATGGCTTGGTCCCCAATACTCCGTGTTCGATATGCCACGTGACCGGAGCGCCGGATACGCTCGACAACCCGGGCTCGGACAGGGGAGGATTCGACACCAATCAAGACCCCCGAACCGCTCACAATCTGAAGTTCTGGAGCGTTCAGTGCGAGGCTTGCCACGGCCCCGGTTCGGCACACGTAGCGAGCGGGGGCAATCGCAGCTTGATCAATCGCATCCCGGACTCGAAAGAGACCTGCTGGAAGTGCCATACCGGACTGCCTAATACGAAAGGCGTCACTCCGGATGGTCCGGCAACCGATGCGCTTATCGGGTTGTTCAGTTCCTCTCTGGCGCGCGGACACAACGCAGGCATAATGATCGCAGCGGCTGGCGGTTACGAGTACCCAGGGGTCGAGTACGAGCACTCCCCTCACACGCGAATCGCCAACACCTGCCAAACATGCCATGCACTCGCCACGGGTAGCAGCCGAACGTGGAATCACACCACGACCGTACCGAAGAAGGAAGTGTGCGCGAAGTGCCACGGCGGCGCCAACAGCGCGCCTGACCTCGAGCATGTTGTAGTCAATCGAAATGGCGATACGCTCGAGGACATTCGCGAGGAGATAGCTGACCTGCTCATCCAGCTCGGCGGCTCGACCTCGTCGGGAGCGCCCGACAACAACGCAAATGGCGGGGCGCTCCGCGCATACCGCGATACCTACGGACAAGATGCGAAATACCGACGTGCACGCTGGAACTTCTCGCTCGTCATCAACGACGGCAGCCTCGGCGCACACAACTACAGCTATGCCAAGCAGCTGATCCTGAGCTCGCTCGCCGATCTGGCTGCTGGTCCGTAGAACGTGTAGAATGATGCCGATGGTCGGCATCGACGCTTCCGGCACGGGCCGACCGATGCGGTCGGCCCGTGCCTTCACGCTCATCGAGCTTTTGGTCGTGATCGCGATCATCGCGATCTTGGCCGCCGTGCTGTTCCCCGTGTTCGCACAGGCGCGAAAGCGCGCATCGGCCACCGCGTGCCTCGACTACACGTCTCAGTTCGCCAAGGCGGCCTATCTCTACACCGGCGACTACAACGATAAGTTTCCTTGCTACATCAACTTCGTTCAGGGCGGACAGTGGATCATCCGCCTCTGGTGGGACACGCTCCAGCCGTACGTCAAGAGTACCGAGGTCTACCGCTGCCCGACCGCAGGTGCCCCGGACGAATCCAATGGCGCGGGGGATACCAATCCGTACGGCCGCAGCATCTGGGGAAGCGTAAAGCACCAGTGGCAATTCGCGGGCTATCGAGGCAGCCACACGACCAACGGCTGGATGTACGGGCCAGGAACCTCCACGGGTCACACCAACGGCGTGAGCCTCACGATCGTCCGCGAGCCCACACACACAATGTTGTTCTCGGACGGCGTGTGGGTGGACGCGTGGCCAGAGCATACGGGTACCCTCGACCCCTCGCGCGACAACGTGGGGCGCATCTTCATAGACCGACACGGCGGAGGCGTGAACGTGGCATTCACCGACGGACACGCCAAGCAGATTCACCGTGATGCGCTCCTTCGGCTCGACGACGGCCGTCCCGTAATCTACAAGCCTCACCCTTCCGCCACGCCGTGATCACTTCACAGCTTGGTCGGGTATCGCCCCCTGCTCTTACTCAGAATGTAGAATCCCGATTCGAACGGTGTGTGTAACCCGTCATGATGGACCCGAGGCGGGCAATGGTGGTTCGTAGGGCGTGGGAGGGCAGGTAGTGTGAACGAGGCGAATAGTCGAACGCAGGGGAGCCGCGCAACCCAGTCCGCAAGAACCTTGCTCCTTTCTATCCTGTTCTCGCGTCACTACGTCCCTGCGCTGGTGCTTGCGGTGGTACTGCTACGGCTTGCATGGATGGTTACGGTGCCTGCCGAGCCGGTGGAGGATGCCTCGTGGTACTACAAGACTGCGGTAGCAATAGCGGAGGGAGCCGGTTACACGCGTAACGGGATGCCTACGGCGTGGTATCCCATCGGCTATCCACTCTTCCTAGGGGGGATCTTCGCGATTACGCGCCCGTCGCCCACCGCTGGGAAGATCGCGAACCTTCTCCTCGTGTTAGTTACACTGCTCCTGGTGTACCGCCTAGGTCGAGTCGTCTTCCGTAGCGAGGCCGTCGGTCGGCTCGCGACAGCCGGATACGCGCTCCTGCCCGATGGCGTCTTCTGGTCTGCCCAGCTTGCGTCGGAGCCGCTATTCGTAGCCTTGGCTCTGGGAGGCACCCTATGTATCCTGCATGAGCCGACACGGTGGTGGAAGGTAGTGACTGCAGGACTCTTATTCGGATGTGCTGTATCGGTTCGACCGGTCGGCATGATGTTGCCGTTCGTGGTTCTGTTCGCCGGGCTACTCCGAGACAAGCGTCTGCCGAGCTGGGGCGCACGATTCCGCGAGTTCTGCGTGCTATGCGTACTGGTGGCTCTAGTAGTAGCACCATGGACCGCAAGGAACTACCGCACTTTCGGGGCATTCGTGCCTCTCTCCACGAGCGGCGGTTTCAACCTGGTGATAGGGAACAATCCCGTGGCAAGTGGTGTCTTCCAGCGCGACTATGCCACCTTCCAGATGGTCCCCGAGCCATACCGGACCCCCTGCGCCACCAGCTTTGACAAGTATCTGTGGAACCCGGACGGCCCGGCGCTCCTGGGCACCACCCATGAGACGCTGAACGAGCCGAGCATAGATCGTGCATGCCGTGATGCTGCTATCCGGTACATCGTAGAGAATCCGGTCGCCACGGCCCTGCTGTTCGTCAAGAAGGCATGGCTGATGTATCGGGCAGATGGTGGGGGCGCCTTTCACTCTATGGACCAGTTTGCCAGACAGGGTGACGGCTGGGCTCAGGCTCAGAAGTGGGCGCGGCGAGTGGCACACCTGACATGGCTGGTGCTATTCGGGGCATTCCTGGGATCTCTCGTCGTCCTGCCGCGTGCCGCGCGACAGGCGGGATGGCAGCCAACGGTCTTCCCCTGGTTCGGCGTGGTGTTCATCGCCCTCTTCACGGCCTTCACGTGCGTGTTCTACGCATCCGGCCGCTACTACGCGCCGATGGTTCCCTGGATCTGCCTGTACGTTGCGGCGTTAGTCGTGTGGCTCTTCGATCTGGACAGGGCACCGATTGCCGAAACCTCCCAAGTGAAGTAGTAGAAAAGAGAACGGCGGGTGGGATACACCCCACCCGCCGAGGTCATCGAGTTGCTGTCAGTCGAACTCAGAAGCCGCCGTCACCGCGTCCAGGAGGTCCACCGGGTTGGCCACCGGGACCACCGCGCTGGCGACCGCCAAAGCCACCCCACGGGTTGGTGAACGTGAACGCCTTGCCCTTCAGTGCCTGGTACTTGGCCTTTTGCTCAGCAGTCAGCAGCGCCTCTACCTTGGTGGCCATCTCCTTGCGCATCTCCTGCATGCGGGCCATCATCTGCTCTCGGTCCGGCTGCTCGCCGCCCGCTCCGCCTCGAAACTGTTGCATGTGCGACTGCCGAACCTGGGCCACCGTATCCGAAATCTTCTTGATCTGGTCCTCAGTCAGCCCCAGTGCCTTCTGCAACTCGGGGTCGCTTGCCAAAGCGTCCGGTCCGCGGAGCTGAAGCGAGAGCTGCTTCAGTCGCTCGTACTGTGCCTTGTCCAGAATAGTCTGGATTTCCTTCTCTACTTGAGCTGCGCGGGCCTGCCGCTCCTCTTGCGTTGGCGGCCCCTGTCCGGCCTGCGGCCGAACGTTGAGTGCCTCTAGTTTGGTCTTTTGGGCTTCGGTCAGCTTCAGTTCCGCCTGAACATCGGGCATTCGGAGCATGCTCAACAGCTGCATGGCCCCGCCGAACTGGCCTGCCCCGATCTGACCGCCGCCGAATTGGCCACGACCCTGCCGAGCTCCGGGGTTCTGTGCGAACACGACCGACACCAGCACAGCCGCAGCGATCAGAGCAACGAGCCGCATCACTGGCTTCATCAATTCACCTCCAGAGAGTGTACGAACTATCGGACTGACTAGACGAAACTGTCGGGCCTATGTTCACAGTCCCAGCTCGCTCCAAACCGATTCTACGCGGGCACGGACGGAATCCAACATTCGAATCTCGTCGGGCCATGTGCGGACCGGTCCTTCTCCCGGCCACTTGTGCGTGCAATCGAACCCAATCTTGCCCCCGAGGCCCACTTCGGGTGAGGCATGGTCTAGTACGTCGAGCGGCCCCTTGACGATGGCAGAGTCTCTTCCGGGATCGCAGTTGGCTCCGATGCGCCAGATCACCTCGTCGATGTCGTGCACGTTTACATCGTGCTCGAACACGAACACGAACTTAGTGAACATGAGCTGGCCCAAGCCCCACAGTGCGTGCATCACCTTGAACGCGTGGCCGGGATACCGTTTGCGAATGGAAACGAAAGCGAAGTTATGGAAGCAGCCTTGGACCGGCAGGTGCATGTCTACGATCTCGGGCAGAGTAATCTGCACGAGAGGCAAGAAGATACGTTCCACCGCCTTTCCCATCCACCCGTCCTCCATGGGCGGGACCCCCACGATCGTGGATGGGTACACCGGGTTCTGTCTGCGTGTGATGCAGGTGAGGTGGAAGACAGGGTACTCCTCCGCCAAGCTGTAGTACCCCGTGTGGTCGCCGAATGGTCCCTCCATCCGCCGCTCCTCGGGGTCCACGTAGCCCTCGAGCACAATCTCGGAGTTTGCCGGCACTGACACGTCCACGGTCCTGCAACGAACGAGATCCACTGCCTTCTTCCGCAGGAACCCCGCAAACAGCATCTCGTCAATCGCAGGTGGTAGGGGGGATATGGCGGAGAAGATGCAGGCCGGATCGCCACCCAGAGCCACCGCCACCTCGATTCGCCTACCTGCACGCTGAGCGTCCTGGTGATGAGCGGCTCCCACCTTGTGAATCTGCCAATGCATGCCACAGGTGTTACGGTCGAACACCTGCATGCGATACATCCCCACGTTTCTCTTGCCGCTGCTAGGGTCATGCGTGAAGACGAGAGGCAGTGTGATGTACGGTCCCCCGTCCTGGGGCCAACATGTCATGATCGGCAGCGACCCGAGGTCGCTCTCGTTCCCGGACAGCACTACTTCCTGACAGATGCCGTCTTTCACCGTCTTAGGTGTCAGCGATGCGAGCATGCCGAGGCGTGGCAGCATCTTGAGCTTATCGACTATGCCCTGAGGCGGTTCCGGCCGGAGCAACTCGCGCAGCTCGTCGGCCATCGCTTGCACATCGGACACACCTAATGCCAGCGCCATTCGCTTCTCGCTCGCCATCGTGTTGATTGCGAGCGGAATGTCGTGCCCTTTGGGGCGTTCCACGAGCAGGGCAGGGCCGCCGGACTTGACTAGCCTATCGGCAACCTCGGTGATCTCGAGGTAGGGGTCGAGCGGATAGGACGTGCGCTTCAGCTCCCCCTCTTGCTCCAAGCGCCGCAGAAAGTGTTGGTAATCGTCGTATGGCATAGCGTGTTGGGCAGGGTACCGGATTGGCGGTCGCTACTGCACGATCTCCAAGTGCATTGGCAATACAGGCGCGGAATGCGTGATGGCACCGACGGAGATGATATCTACGCCGGTCTCTGCCACCTCGCGCACGTTGGCGAGTGTGATCCCGCCGGACGCCTCGAGAAGCACCTTCCCCTTGTACCTTCCCACGGCCTCGCGAAGGATTTCGGTCGGCATGTTATCGAGTAGGAGTGCGTCGGCACCCGACCGGACAGCTTCTTCTGCCTGCTCCAGCGTCTCGCATTCCACCTGGACTCGCAAAAGGTGGTGGACGCTTCGCCGGGCAGCCCGAATCGCCGCGGTGATCCCTCCGACAGCCGCGATATGGTTGTCCTTGATCAGCACGCCGTCATAAAGTCCGAATCGGTGGTTCACGCCGCCCCCATGTCGTACCGCGGCCTTCTCCAATTCGCGAAGTCCGGGCGTGGTTTTCCTCGTGTCCACGATCCTTGCGCCCGTAGTCTGTATGGCCTGAACGTAGCGTGCCGTCTCGGTGGCCACACCGGAGAGGTGCTGCAGGAAGTTGAGTAGGGTCCGCTCGACGGACAGTACGACCCGCAAGCTTCCCTCCAACCCGAGGATGGGCTGTCCGGGACCCACCTTCAGGCCATCCACCACTCCCGGCTCGAGGTGCACATGGCATGACTCGCCATACAGCGAGGCACCAACCGATACGAGAGGCGATACGATATCCAGGCCACTGAGAACGCCCTCCGCCTGGGCACTTACCAGCCCTTTGCCCCCAGTGCCCGCAGAGACACATGCGCTTGTCGTGACGTCTCCATTCCCGAGGTCTTCGGCGAGTGCCTCCCGAACTAGGTGATAAAGCTTGCTGCTCATCAGCTCATATCCCTCCAGTTCGGCCCGACCTTTTTGTCCACCACGACGGGGACCTTCAGGGGCATCGCGGATGCCATGACTTCTCTGATTGCGCCATTGACCTCGACGTCAGTCTCCGGACACTCGAAAAGCAGTTCGTCGTGCACCTGCAGGAGGAGGCGGGCACTTCCCGTTGCTCCGGATTTGTACAATTTAATCATGGCGAGCTTGATCATATCTGCTGCGCTGCCCTGAATCGGTGCGTTGATGGCGGCGCGCTCGGCGGCCATGCGCATCTGCCGGTTGGAGCTCTGGATCTCTGGAAAGTATCGCTTCCGTCCAAGGAGCGTCTTCGTGTACCCATCTCGGCGGGCCTGAGCAACGATGCTCTCGGTGAACTCCCGAACGCCGGGGAACTGGCGGAAGTACGTCGCGATCACTTCGTGCGCCTCGCCCACCCCGATCTGCAGCGATTGCGCGAGCCCGAAGTCGCTCATGCCGTACAGCACAGCGTAGTTCACCATCTTGGCCACGCGTCTCTGCTCGGGCGAGACCTCGTTCTCGGGAATCCCGAACAGGCTGTGTGCAGTTGCTGCATGAATGTCCAGCCCCTCGTGAAAGGCAGAAGTCAGCACGGGGTCTTCGGACATATGGGCCAGCAGTCGTAGCTCGATCTGCGAGTAGTCGAGGGAAAGAAGAACGTGCCCAGGCGGCGCTACGAATGCTCTGCGGATTTCTCGCCCGAGGTCCGTCTTGACGGGTATGTTCTGCAGGTTGGGGTCCACGCTCGACAGCCGCCCCGTTGCTGCGACCGTCTGGTTGAACGTCGTGTGGATACGCCCATCGGGCTGAACCATCTTTGGTAGTGCGTCGGCATAGGTGGACTTCAGCTTCGTTACTTCGCGCCAGTCAATCACCAGTTTGGCGATGGGGTGTGCCGCGGCCAGTTCGCCCAACACGTCGGCATCCGTCGAGTGCCCCGTCTTGGTCTTACGGCCCGATGGCAGTCCCATCTCCTCGAACAGCACTTTAGCTAACTGCTTGGGTGATCCAATGTTGAACTCACGCCCTGCCGCAGCGTATACGTCTCGAGCCAGTTCGTCAATGCGCTGCGATAGGTGGGACGATAGCGTCGAGAGGTACTCGCGGTCAACGCATATCCCCGCTTCCTCCATGTCCAGTAGCACCGGTATCAGTGGCATCTCGAGGTCCTGAAACACTGACAGCGTTTGCTCGTCTGTAAGGCGTTGAGTCATTGGTGCTGCCAGACAGAAGCATGCTAGTGCGGTACCGGCTGCACCATCCGCCATACCACCTAGGTAATCGCGGGCGAGGTCCTCGAGGGAGTAACTACCACGCCCGGGCGCCAGCACGTACGCTGCCAGCTCCGTGTCGAACGCGAATCGTGGTCGCGCGACCCCCAGGCGCCCAAGCCCGGATACCACTCCTCTCGCGTTGTGCACCCTCAGCGCAGGAGCACCCGAATCCGCGAGCCACTCGATCCCACCGGCCGCGTGCCACACACTCTGGCCGTCCGATAGCGCAACGCCGTCCTCGCTCACGGCCAACCCAATCTCCGGAAGACCGCGAAGGGCAGCCTCGCCCGATGCGTCCAGCGTCAGCACTGATACTTCGACCCGTGGCGTTTCTTGCACCGTCGTCACGCCATCCGGTCCACCTCGTACGTACTTGCTCAAGACCGGCTCCAGACGGCGCACGATGGAGCGAAACTCGAGACTCTCCAAGAACTCTCTGGCTCGGTCCAGCGCGGCCGCATCCGGTTCATAAGGAGTGAAGTCGAACTCGACCGGTGCGTCTGTAACGATCGTGGTGAGTTCCTTGCCAAGTCGCAGCACGTCCACCGAGCCCTCCAACTTGGAGCGATACTTCGGCGGGATTTCGTTCAGTCGCTCGGCTATCTGCTCCACCGTCCCAAACTCCTGGATCAGCAGGGTCGCCGTCTTCTCGCCCACCCCCGGTACGCCCGGGATGTTGTCGGATGGGTCCCCTCGCAGTGCCTTGTAGTCGGGAATGCGCTCTGGGCCGAAGCCGAACCGCTCGCGGACCAACTCGGGGGTGAAGTCCACCACATCACTGATTCCGCGCATCGTCATCCGCACCGTCACGTTCTCGTCCACGAGCTGGAGTTGGTCATTGTCACCGGTCACGATGAGCACGTGGAAGCCCTGCTCCGCGGCGCGCTTGGCGAGCGTGCCCGCAAGGTCGTCGGCCTCGAAGCCGAGAGCCTCCAGGGAGGGTATGCCTAGCGCGGCTACCAGGTCACGCATCGTGGGAAGCTGTTCCTTCAGCGCCGGGTCGGCTTCCTTCCGATGGGCCTTGTACTCAGGAAACTGGGCGTGCCGAAAGGTCTTCCCCGGCGCATCGAACACGACCACGATGCCGTAAGGGTGTTCCTTGTCCAATAGTGAGAGCAGCATGTTGGTGAGCCCGAACAACGCGTTGGTGGGTCGCCCATCACTCGTGGTAAGCAGTTGCGTGGCAAAAAACGCCCGGAAAGCCAGGCTGTAACCGTCCACGATGATATAAGTCTTCCGCGTTGACTTATCGCTCATGGCTGTTCTACACTCCCTAGAGCCTGCCCCGCCTAGAGCCTGCCCCGCCGAAGGCGGGGGGGAACCTGCCGAAGTGGCGGAACGGTAGACGCGGCGGTCTCAAAAACCGTTGAGGGCGACCTCGTGTGGGTTCGACTCCCACCTTCGGCACCATCTTTTCAGGCCCATCCCCCCGGCTAAGCCCCCTGCGTCGCTTCCTGTGCAGTGTACCGGGCTCGCGCTAGCGATGCTCCGGTACCCAGTAGGCAGAATCTCTTAGTTCGCATCGCAAATCTCGCAACGGTACTGATCGGATTCGCCGGACAGGCGCCAACTCCCGAACATATGCATATGAGTGCGCTTGCCCGAATCGGGAACGATCACCCAGGAGTATCTATCACGGAGGATAGCAGATGGGCCTAGGAGATAGCCTCTACAGCCGCTCATCCATCTCATTTGCCGGCCTCTCGACGGGTTTGGACACGGACTCGATCATTCAGCAGCTGCTGGCAATCGAGCAGCGTCCCCTTATCCGCTTGCAGAGCCAGCAACTGCAGCTTCAAAACAGGTTGTCGCTGTACCAGCAATTCAGCGGACGGCTCGCGGCCTTACGTGCCGCAGGAGACGCGCTCAACACGATCACCACCTACAACGCGACCCGCGCCACCTCGTCCGACGACACCAAAGCTACCCTTAGCGTCGGGACCGGAGCCCAGCCAGGCATCTACACGCTCGCGATCTCTCAGTTAGCGCAGGCGCACAAGATCTCCTCTGCAGCCCAAACCGATTCGACGAGCGCGCTCGGCCTATCGGGCACCTTTCTTATCAACGAAAAGGTAATCGAAGTTGCAGAAACGGATACCCTAGCGCAGATCGCCTCCCGCATCAACGCCGCGGGTGCGGGTGTCGTGGCATCGGTCATTAGCGGAGGTACCGGCAATACCTTCCTGACCCTCACGTCCGAGAAGACCGGCGCGGCATCCGCCATCCGCATGTCCAACGTGGGCGACTCCTCGGTGCTGGACAGCCTGGGGTTGCAAGGTACCGCCACGACCATCCGGGAGCCCACGACGAACGGCGCGCTCAGCGCGACTTTTTCGGACCCGAACACCGCTCTCGGACCCTTGCTCAAAGTAACCAACTTCCCGCCCGGCAACCTGAGTATCAACAGCATGATCGTGTCCATAGACCTGATGACGGACACGCTGACCAGCATCGCGCAGAAGATCAACCAGGCAGAGATACCGGGGGTGACCGCGTCCGTCGAAACTATCGAAGAAGGGGGCACCACGAAATACCAGCTCAAGATCGTGGGAGACTCGGGGACGCCGACATTCGTGGACGACAATCACATCCTGGAAAACCTGGGAATTCTGCAAGCTACTCCGAGCAACCAACTACTGGCCGCTCAGGATGCCGAGTATTCGCTGGACGGCGTGAACCTCACCAGCTCGTCGAACACCATCACTTCGGTAATCGCCGGCGGAACACTGAACCTGCTGGAGGCAGGTGGAGGGCCCGTCACCCTCTCGGTATCCCGCGACCTCGATGCCGTCAAAGCGTCGGTCAACAACTTCGTATCGGCCTACAACACGCTGAGAGACTTCGTCTCTAGCTTCTCGCAGTTCGACCCCGAGACATTCCAGAGTGGACCGCTGTTCGGCGACTACAACATTACGGCTAACATGGACATCATCACGGCGCGCATGACAGGAGCCGTCGCAGGCCTCAGCTCCGGCGCGCTGAACTCGCTAGCTCTCATCGGGGTCTCCCTCGGCGAGGACGGCAAGCTGAGCGTGAACGACTCGACGCTGACCTCGGCACTAAACGACCGACTGGATTCCGTGAAGAGCCTCTTCATGGCCGTAGGCACCCCCAGCAATCCCTACGTCCAGTTCCTAAGCGCAACATCCAAGACGCGTACCTCCCCCACCGCTGGCTACGAGGTCGTGATCACCCAAGCAGCGACAAAGGCCAGCACGACCGCCGTGACCGCGCAGGCGGAGGCCAGCACCGAGGTAGAGACGCTCACCTTTTCGGGCAGCCTGTTCGGCAACACGCCGGTCAGCATCTCGCTCAACGTCGGCAACACCGTGGACGACACCATTGCCCAGATCAACTCCCATGCCTCGTTGCGTGGGCTCGTCACCGCCTCGAAGGACTCCGAGGGCAAGTTGGTGCTGACTTCCGCGGCCTACGGTTCCAGCAAGAGCTTCACGGTCACCTCGGACCAGGAGGCCGGTTCGAACAACAGCGGAATTGGGACCACGGAGCAGCAGGCGGTCGGTCTGGACGTGGCGGGAACGATCAACGGCGAAGCGGCCTCCGGCAACGGTCAGATACTCACCGGCGACGACACGAACGAGTACACGGCTGGGTTGGCCCTCCTGATTACCGCCAGCTCGCCTGGAACCTATGGCACGGTAACCTTCACTCGGGGCATCGCGGCGTCTGTCTCCGACGCGGTCGCCACCCTGACGGACCCAACCACTGGGGCTCTGACCGAGCAGGACAAGCAGCTTCAGGCGCAGATCGACGACTTGGACGCCGCCATGGAACGTATTCAGGAGACAGTGACCCGCCGAGGAGACGAGCTGAAGAGGCGGTTTGCCCAGTTGGAGAGCTTAGTCGCGAGCCTTCAGGCCCAGCAAGCACGGCTAACGATGCTCATGAAGAACTGGGGTTCCAGCTAGACCCCGCGATATCAGCAGCCTGTACAACCACCGCCAATCGGCCAATCCAATAGTGAATCGGTGCACAAACGGAGGAGTGCGTGACGGTAGTTTCGGGACGTCAGCTTGCCGCCTACCGCAAGACTGCGGTGGAGACGGCATCGCCTTTGGACCTGATCCTCATGCTGTATGACGGCGCCTTGCGCTTCCTGGAGAGGGGACGCGCCGCCATGGAACGCCGAGACCTAAGTGAGCAGAACGAGAGCCTGACACGCGCACAGGCTATCCTCACCGAACTCGCGGTCTGCCTGAACATGGAGCAGGGCGGGGAAGTGGCTGCCAATCTCTTGGGCCTTTACGGCTACATGAGCAACCGCCTGGTGGAAGCCAACGTGAGCGACGATCCTAAGGCGGTTCAGGAAGTCGCCCGCCTGCTGGGCGAGTTGCGCGAGTCTTGGGCGACCCTGGCGGCGCAGGAGAAGCAGAGGCAGGATGAAGTCGCCTGACGCAGCAGCCGCAATCGAGCGTCTCCGCGCCCTAACGCTAGAAATCGAGCAAGCTTGGGCCTCGGGCGATCATCCACTGGTTGGGCAGCTCGTGCGAGAGCGAGAACGCGTCCTGCGGGAACTAGAGCAGTGTCCACCCAGCCCCGAGCACCTGGAGACTCTCCGCAGGGCCGGTAGCCTGGACACGCGCCTGCTAAGAGTTCTCGAGGCAGAGATAGAGGCGGTGAAGAGCCGCCTCACGACAGTCCACCGCTCGAAGCAGGCACACGCAGCCTACTCGGGTGGCCACAAGTTCGCCCCCCGCCTCATCGAGCGCGAGGGCTAAGCCCCCTTACCCTATGCCTCCGCCGCTTGCGGCGGAGGCATAGGGTCGGATTGAGCGCGCGACCATACTTGGTGCGTGAGAAGCCGCAATCCGGGGGCAATGCCTGGCCAGTGGCACCACCATCCGCTCCCGTACCGTCATCCTGAGCTTGTCGAAGGATGCGATCACCATCCGCGCCCGTACCCCTGAGCCTGTCGAAGGATGACACCCCGCAACTACCACACGCCCCTACGTTCCAGACTTGTGGAAGTTGATCATCACGATCGTGAGGTCCTCGAGGTCCACCTTGCCCGAGCCGTTCAGGTCCGCCTCCGACGTTTCCATCTTGTTGAACCGCAGCAGCACCTGGTTCATATCCTGCAACCCGACTTCGTTGTTCCCGTCCACGTCCCCGTTCTTCAGCAAGTAAGAGGCATACGCCGGGCTACTCGGGTGCAGTGACAGCCCGTCCACTTTCTGACTCAACCAGTGGCTCGCCTTGACCCTGAGCGATGCGGTGCCGACGTGCTGCACCTCGATGCGATACGCGCCGTTCGCACCGAGCAGTGCCCACCCTTCGCTGACCACCGCCCCGCCGCCGTCCATCACCTGATAGGTGATAGGGAAGCCGTCCGTCGGTGGCTGCCACAACTCGAGGAACACCTGACCCTGAATGGCCGAGGCGGGCACGTCCACCCACAGGGCGCCACTCGCCTCGTTCTCCCAGTACTGCGTGTCGCCCGCCCACGTAGCCGTGATCTCGTGCCGGCCAGTCTCGGCGCCGCCACCGACAGGGTAGGGCAGCGAAGCATAGCCCAGCGCGTCGGTCTGCGCATCTCCTACCCACGAGCCGTCCACGACGAACGAAATCGTGCACCCGCTGATACCGAGGCAGGTCCGCCCGAGCGCCAGTCGCGCGCGCAACGTGACGGAGCCTCCCTGCTCCGTGTATGCATCGTCTAGCAGCAGCATCGTCTCCTGCTTCACTCTCTGCCCTGGTCCGATCGCATACAGCGTGTCGTTCACGTGCTGATACAACGTGCCGTTCGCGCCCAGAATCGGCCCTCCCATCGAGTACACCGGACCGAACGAGCGAGACCACGCCTTCGCACCCAGGAAGTCGCCCAGCCACAGGTCTTGGTTCCACCCAACGTTCCACATGCCGCCCAACGCATCCGAGCCCGCCGACCACACGTACTGAATGGTCTCAGGCAGCTTCCATAGGAGGGTGCCATCTGGGTCGAACTGGTACATGTTCACGCGAACACCGGGGCTCCAGCCACCTACCACCCCGATGCGGCCGTTTGCGAGCAAGGTCGGCTTGCCATTGGCCCACGCCGGAATGGGGTAGTTCCACAGCGGCTCACCGACCGGCCCGAAGGCATACAGTCCCGTCGTCGTTGTCACGTACATGCGACCGTTCGGGCTAAGCACCGGCACGGAGGCGTAGTACCCAGGCACGGTCGCGAATCCCTCCACCGCTCCGTCCAGCGTCAGCCGGTACACGCGGCATTGCCCGGTGCCTGCTTCCGCCGTGACATACACCTTGTCGTCCGCACCCACGGAGAGCCCCGCACCGTTTACCGGAACATCCAGGGTTTGTTCCCAACGAGGTGTGCCGTCCAGCCACACACTGAACACCCGGTTGTCGCCTGAGATGCCCGTGTGATACAGTGCGCCGAAGCGGTCCAAGACCAGATTGCCGTGCCCGCCCTGCGCCAAAGACCACAACACCTGCAGGTCTTCGGTGAGCGAGGTCAGGGCCTCGTCGGTCAACGCATACAGCGTTCCGTCTACACCGATTGCCACCGCCGTCAGCCACTGGCCTGGCAGCGAGATCGAGCCGAGCGACTGGCCGGATGAGGACACGCGTTGCAACGTGCTCCCCCAGCCGCAATAGATATCGCCCTTCGCGTTGATGGCGAGCGGTTCGCCGATGCCACCCACCGACCACTGGTCCGATTGCGTCTGCGGTGCGATCGCCCACGGGCTGTTGTGTGTGGATGCGCTGTCGGCGTGCAGCGTGGGCCATGGAGAGTCGCCCTGGTAGGCTCCCACAGGCTCCATGGCAAACACGCGCACCTGCAGCCCTCCTAACGACGCGGTGGAGCTACCGTTGTCGATCGCGAGCGTTACCGGATGCCCATCGCCGAGCATCTCATACCGATACACGTGATCGGGCGAGAAGGTGTGTGGGTGGTAGAACACGCCGTCGGTGGTTCCCATCCAGTCCACGTTCTGCCCGTTCACCAGCAGGTCCAGGCCGTCGCCCGGAGCGGTCGCGTGCCACTGCCCGAAGCTGTCACGATAGAACTCGGCGTCCGTCCGCCTGCCCTGGTGCTTCCCACCCCATTGGCCAGAGGCTTCGATGACGTACCGCGTGCCTTCTCGCAAGGGGTGTGTGCTCACCGGCGTCCCGTCGGCGGGAACCTCGAACCGCTGCAGGTCCGCAGGCGCGCGCTCGATAATGCCGAAGGCGACATGGGTGATCGGCTTGGTCTCCCACTTGCCGCCCTGGCCGGGACCGATGATTGCCACCTCGCCGCTGCCGGGCTGACCATCGGCCCAGTCGAGGTAGCCCACCGCCTCGCCGCTCTCCCACCGCCACTTGCCACTCGGCGCCTTCACGTCGCGCAGACCGATGAGGAAGCCGAAAGACGTACCAAAGGTCGAGACCAGCCAGTCCGCCTCTTCCTCGTCGTTGATGGTGACTAAGCTTCCTCCGAGCGATCTGGCGATGCGCTGCATCTCCGGCCAGGTCGCCTGCATCGCGGGTACCAGGTACTTGTGCTTGTTGCGAGGGTTCCACATCCACTGACCGATATTGGGCCCGCTTACGTGGATGTAGTTGTCGGTGACGAGGACCGAGGCGCCTTGGTAGTCGAAGATACGAGTCGACAGGCCGGTACCGGTGATTCGGTTCTCGAACGCCCAATGAAGCTCCTGGCCCTCGGATCCCTGTGCGACGGTGAACGTGAACAGCGTGCGGTTGAAGTTCCAAGAGGCTTCGCGGCTGCCACTGACACCGATCAGCGCATAGAGGCCCTTCGTCGCGACCTTCGGATACGTGTCGTCGCTCGGGTCCACGGCGTTGTCATACATATCGCCGTAATCCGGCTGCCAGAACGTCCTGATCGGGAAGTGCGTCGGCGGCGTCAGCACGCTATTCACTTGCGTCGCCCAGGTGTTGGCCTGCTCGTCGGTCATGATGGACTTCCCGTCGAGAATAATGGTTGCCTGGAAGGTTCCCCACTTCTCGGTATTGCCGGTCGGGTCGTCTGCGTAGAAGAAATACTTGATGGCGATCTGGTCGCCGACGTCGCAGATCAAGGCGCCCGCGTTCGAGGTGCCCTTCGTCAGGTTCTCGAACCAAAGCCGGACCACATAGCCGCAAAAGCCGGGGGTGGCGGCGAGAAGAAGCGCCGTCGCCAGAAGAGCGGGACCGATCCACCGGAGCCATACACTCGATGCACGCATCGCCTAGCCCTCCGACACAGCAAGTATCGTAGCCAGTATAACCCAGGTTTCCCCCATCCGACCCTCGCCCGGTCCGCATCCCTCCGCCAGAACCCCGCCTCGCTCATGGCGGGTGAGACCCGAGGGCCTACGACATTTGCGGCGCCGGTTCCAAGTGCGGAGCCACCCGGGGCACCTCATGCGGCAGAACGCAGGAGATACTAACGGCTTCGAGCGCAGGAGCCCCCTCGTCTTGCTGGCGAAGCGGTTCGGTCAGCGGGCGTGCACTAGCTTGGGCCGCGCTGCCCTAGGCAGTCTGCGCGACCATGAACAAGCCCCAGATCATTTCGGTCACCCAGTGCCCCCAGTTAAGGACATTCGCTGTGCGCTGTCGTTCTACGAGCATATCGGTTTTGGACGGGTCTTCTTAGGGGCACCCTCGCTATGCCGTGGTACGCCGTGACGCCGCCACGGTCCCCTCTAGTAAGCGGCACCAGGGTGATTGGTGGAGATGAGGAGATTCGAACTCCCGACCTCTGCAGTGCGATTGCAAGTTCAGTCGATTCGAAGAGCCCAATATAGGTTCCAGAACCGGGTCATATGGGGTCTCGATGAGCCAACTCGTTTAGGAACCTCATTAGGAACCTAGCTGCATTTAACCAAGCTTTGAGGCTGGCAAGAAGGTTCTCATCCGAATTGTCTGAAGAGCCCCGACAAGCCGATCAACGACTCCAGACTCAAATAGCCCGTCCGGTCCAAGCGGACTGATGTCAGTGAACGGGGATTCATAAAGGGCACGAGGTTCCATGACGCCATACTCAGTCAAGTAGTCCACGACCATGTTCACAAACTCGATCTGGCTGGCGGTCAGCGTCTTGCCCGCTAGAAACTCGTTCAGCACCGACTTGGCCGCCTCGCGATCTAAGCCAACCAGGGATCTCACAAACAACCCTAGCCCACCTTCTGCAGCCTTCTCGATCGTTTGCTCAGTTCCGGCACCGCTTTCTATGAGGATCTGCTCGAGGTCTTCGAGGTCAGCTTCGGTCAGGGGCTCGTTCAGCCGAAGCTTCTGGATGGACTCTCGGTCCTGGTGACTCCGCAGGAATGCTCTGGCCTTTTCCTTGAATCGCTCAAAACTGATTGCATCCGTGAATCCGGGCAGATCAATGTCAGCCTCGTCTCCCATCTCGTCGGTGAAGTCCGTGAACACGGGACTGCCCTTTCGATGCTCGATAAGCTTAACGAGATTTCGGAGTCTGAGTCTTACGGTTTCTAGCATCGGCACGGTCACGTCATCCCACCAACCGTCCGACTGCAGGTCTTGGATGAGGCTCAGCTGCTCTTTGATGACGGGGATGCTGGAAGACTCTTCAAGCAGGGCCGCAATCTCCTGAACCTGTTGCTTCATGCGCTTGAAAGCGTTCGTCCCCTTCAACGTCGAGATTTGCAGTCTGAGGATGAGAAGGTCAAACTGCTTTGTTTCGACCGCCTCCGGCTCCTTCTCGCTGGGTAGCCCGGCGATCTCATGTTCAAGTTCCGAGAGCTTCTCCTCGTCCAAGCTGAGCCACTCATCGGCGTTCTGATACTTCTCGACCAATCTGCGCTTCGCACGGACGATGAAGTTGTCGGTGTTCATCGATCCAACTTCTGCTTTCAATATTTCGAGGATCGACTGGAAGACTTGCTCGTCAGTCATCGGTTCCGAACCGTACTGCGCCAAGTGCTCCTTGACCGCTTTGGCACCTTCCTTCGATCCCGAAATCGCGGCTAGCAGCTTCAATCGGGCCGCGAACAGACGCTGTGAAAGCGATGCCCCGGAAGTGCCTTCTGTACCGTCGAGTTGCTGGCTGAAGAACTCCAGATTCCCGCAATAGTCGAAGATGTAGAAGAACTCCTTGTCGAGCCCTGGCCCGAAGAGGTTCGGGCAAAGCCTGGTTCCTCTGCCGATCATCTGCCAGAACTTGGTTTTGGAGCGAACCTGCTTGAAGAAAACAAGGTTGACGACCTCGGGCACGTCGATCCCCGTGTCGAGCATGTCAACCGAGATCGCGATCTGTGGCAGCTTGTTCGGATTACTGAATCGGTCAATAAGATCCTGAGCGTATTCGACCTGGAAGTCGATCACGCGGGCGAACTCTCCGCGATATTTTGGATAGTTCTTGTTGAAGCGCTCGGCGATAAAGACGGCGTGGTCGTGGTTCTTGGCGAAGATGATCGTCTTGCCCAACTTGTCGCCGCCGTCCACTTTCAGGCCCCGTTCCATGAGGTGCTTCAGCACCTTGTCCACCGTGTCCTCGTTGAAGAGCCACTGATTCACTGCGGTCGGCTCGACGCGTCCTGAAGCCAACACGTCCTCGGCTCGATCCTTCCAGTCGGTCAGCTCGAAGCGTTCCTTCTCCTCATCTGAAAGCAGGTCGTAGGTGATCCCCTGCGAGGGGAGCTTCAAGGGCACGGAGACTGACTTCGGCGGAACCAGATACTTGTCGGCAACCGCTTCGCTCAGCGGATACGCGTCCGTTGGCACTCCGTCCTCCAGTTCGAAGAGCTTGTAAGTGTTGCGGTCAACTTCGTCTTTCGGCGTTGCCGTCAGCCCAACTAGGAAGCTGTCGAAATAGTCGAAGATCGCACGATATTTCATGAACACCGATCGGTGCGCCTCGTCGATGATCACCAGGTCGAAGTGGCCAACTCCGAACCGACGCTCCGCTCCATTAGTCGCGTCGATCAGGCCCAACATCGTCGGATAGGTTGAAACGTAGACCCGACCTTCTGCGTTTTTCTCTGTCACCAGGTTCACCGGCGCCGCGTCCGGCAAGTACCGCTTGAATGCGTTCACCGCTTGGTTCACGAGCGCGGTACGGTCGGCCAGGAACAGCATCCGCTTGGCCCAATTGGCCTTCATCAGGAGGTCTACAAGAGCAATTACCGTTCGGGTCTTTCCGGCTCCCGTCGCCATGACAATCAACGCTCGACGTGAGTGGTCTTTTTCGAACGCCTCGCCTATCCGCCGAATCGCTCGCGTCTGGTAGTAACGGTCCACGATCTTCTCGTTGATCTTCACGGCCGCGGGGCTTCTGCGGGTCTGGCGGCGCTGGATCAGCAGCTCCAATTCAGACTTCTTGTAAAAACCCTGCACGGATCGAGGCGGATACATCGCGTCGTCCCAAATCCAGTGTTCATAGCCGTTCGTGTAGAAGATCACGGGACGTTGGCCGAACCTGGTTTCCAAGCAGTCGGCGTAGAGCTTCGCTTGGTGCTGGCCGACCCGGGCGTCTCGCCTCGTCTTCTTCGCCTCAACCAAGCCAAGCGGCTTGCCATCGTCGCCCCAGAGCACGTAGTCCACGAAGCCTTTGTTCTCGGCATTGGGCATGCCAGCGACCTCGTATTCTGTGTCCTCTTTCTTGTCGAGTACCCAGCCGGCCTCTCGGAGAAGCAGGTCAATGAAGAGGTCTCGCGTCTCAGCCTCGGAATAGTTGTGAGTGTCGGGTGTGGCCTCATTGTCTTTCTTCGCGGCCGCCACCTCGGCCCGGAGGCGCTTCAACTCGTCGTCAAGCGTCTCCTTTTCGGCAAGAGCTGCGAAGAGCCTCTCTCGCTCTGCAGCGAGCTCGTCATTGAGGCCCTGAAGCTGTGCCAGCGTCTGCTTGGGGACGGCCGTCGTCTTCGGAAGCGCTCCGGGATCGAAGCTGAGTCCGGGCTCGGGTCTGTTTCCCTTGGCGTAGGTTCGGACAAACCAGTACGTGACGTGAAAGAGCTCGCGAACGGCGGAGACCGACTCCTTCGTGGTCATCGGCTTCTGGCTGTGCACGGCGTGGTTCCCAAGATCCTTGATCGCGCGGCACTTGTAGAACACCGCTTGGCCGACCATGTTTCGGAACGTTGGTTCGTGGATCAGAGCGCTCAGATCTTCCCGGTAAGGGAGCTGTAGGATCGGATCGTGCTCATAAGCCCAGTTCACGGCCAATTCGAGAGCTCGTCGAGCATAGAAACACGACGCCCGAGGGTCTGAGCATGCCGTCTCCTCCGCCCGTTGGGCGGATTCGAAGAGCTCTGGAAACTCGGATTCAAGGAAGCTGAACTGCGAACTCATGTTTCTGTTTTCATCATCCTAGCTAAACCTGAACAGATTAGCTACTGCTTCTCGCGGCCCCCGTCGTCAGTGGCACTGTCTTCTTCCTGCTTGTCATCCTCCAATATCTCGCCACTGTGGAATCGGGCGTTTCGCCGCATCGATTTGATGCAGAAATCCCGCGCCCAAAGGCCATCTTCGGTTAGCAGCGAGTCTTCTAGCGCTTCGAGCCCCTTGAAGAAGGGGGAATCCAATTCGCCGCCCCATCCTGAGAAGCCCTGTTGCTTGCGCATGATCGCCATCACATGGTTCACGTATTTTGCCAATCGAGCAGGATCTGACGACATCTCGTCAAACCACTTCTTGTAAGCCTCTTGGCCGTCGAGCCAATTCCAAGCCAGGAGGAACTCGTCAGGACTCGGGTGATCGAACACGGCTTCCGATTCAACGGCATGACGCAACATGGGCGTCAGTTTTTCAGAGAGCGCTGCAAAACGGTCGCTCGTAGTCCAATCTCCCTGCCCGTGAAGCTTCTTTATCTGCTCATGCTCCATTCCGCAGATGTAGCCAATACAACCCACGGCGTTCGTCTTGTCTAATACATCGAGTACGACTTGGACAGCGTTCTCTGCCTTGGCGATGCGAACGAGACACGACGTCCCGATTAGCCAAACTGCGCCCATCGGATCCATGACATTGGCAAAGTTGTCATAAGGTTCAGAAGCCTGCTTCTCGCCCCAGGCGACGATGACTTCAAACAGCTTCTTAGCTTCGTCTATCGACAAGTCAATCGCTCGGTCGGCTACGGCACGGGCAAAGATTGTGCGGTCTTCGGCGTTGGAAAGACGGTCAAGCCAAGGGTAATCCTGAGTTTGCTGACCGAGCGTCGTCCGCATATCGCTCCAGTCCTCATCCTTTAGGGCCGCTCGGCCCGAGTGAAATCCGAAATACACTGGCTTCCAATGCTCGGAAGCAAAGCGCCGCTCAGTATGTTGCCGCAGAGTCCAAGCACGGCGAACGCCGGCGTAATTGTCGACGTCGTCGTTTAGAATGGCGAGTGCTTCAGTCGCCAATGATCGCATGGGCTCATATTCCGGGATCGCTTCTTCCCGCGACTGCTTGCGTCGCTCGGCAAGCTTCTCAGAGTGTGCGATCTCGAAAACAAGGCCCCCGGGAACAGGTGCCTCCTCCTCTCGGAGCACGTTGTATAGCTTCGGAACATATTGTCGAAGGAACTCAAGCGCCAAGTAGTCGGCAGGATCGACATTGCGATATTGATCCACTACCACGCCTGGGAGAAGTGACGCAACGGTGCCCACATACCGCTTGACATGACGAACAGTCGGCAACCCAGGCAAGAGCACACTACGAAACACTTCTTGGAGCCGCTCAAGCGGCTTGCCTTCCAGCTCATGGATGCCAAGCGCTTCAAGATTCCGAGCCAAAACTATTTCTCTCTGCTTCTTTGTCGCCAGAGGCAAATCGAAAATCTGCCCAACAATCTTCTCCAGGAACGCCTCGGCATCATTGACAGAATCCTTGAGCGCGTGGACAACTTGGTCTCGATCATAGAGCAGTAGATAGCGGACGTTCGGAAAGTCAGCACATGCCTTGATGAGTTGAAACACAGTTCGGACTTCGTCTGTATTGAGCCGGTCAATATCGTCGATCACCACCACGACCGGCTTTTCTAAGTCAACCAGTGCCTTGCTCAGCGTTTCGCGAGCTTCTCGGAGAGTCGGCTGGTGCGCTTGAGCTTCGAGTCCCTTTGCGGCTAGGTCAATGGCTTTCTTGCTCCCCCGGAGCGCTTTTGTGGTAACCCCGGCGAACGGGACTCCAAGGGTGTTGCCAGCGTCGGTGGTCAGAGCCAGTGCGTCCAACGTCAAGGCCGTGTACTTGTAGAATCGGGCACGCTTCTCCTTGGCTTCCTTCGTGTCGCTCTTTGGAAGCACAGCCTTTCCAAGCTCCTTGAAGAACTCCCGAGCAAGGGCTTCCGAAGTGCTCACCATCCATGGCTCAAAGCGAATGATCTCGATGTCTTTGTTCGCGGCCCTGACTCGGCTGACGACAAAGTTGGCGACGGTGCTCTTTCCTGTACCCCAACCTCCGGTAAGGCCTACGATCGTCGCTCGCTTCTTGTTTTCCGCCAAAAGTGCGGTGGCAATGAGGGCAGCAAAGGGTCCCCTACCAAGTTCGTCCGCTTCTTCCTCTTCAAGCGGGCTGTCGATCCATTGGCTCATCCACAATCTCCTGAGAAGGCACTCCATTGAAGCGAGGTGCGGAGAGCGTGGGATTCGTCGAGGACGGATTGATAGGCGGCTCTGATCCCTGCAATCTGCTCGACTCGAACAATAAACTTGTCTTGGGCATGCAGATCAGGCGCAGGGATCAATAAGGATCGTACTTCTGACATCGGCGGAAAATTCTGCAAACCGCTTCCTCTTGAGAAACCTGCCAATACCTGCTGAACCGCATGGGACTGCAGAGCCAATCGAAGAAACGTAGGTCTCATCTGGTCGTTCCGCACCCTCAGGCGAAGTAATGCTTGGTTGATTAGACCTGGTGCTGCATTACGAGGAACCTGGGCGATCCGCCCTAACGTGCCAGAGCACGAAACGAGTAGGTCATCGGGCGCAATCTCGAATCCACGCATCTTGCTAAATCGTCGCTCGTCAATGAAGTAGTTCCCGATTTCAAAATCATCTGCAATAACGTTGCCCTGCTCATAGACCTTGAATCCTGATTCAACAAAGAACTCCTTCTTGAGAGCCCCGCCGAATGGGCCACGCTTAAGCTCTGCGAGCTCTGAAAGAGATTTGAGCGGAACTCCGTCGCCGAACATTTCGAGGAAGATGGCTTGGGGGAGTTGGTCGAGCAGGGCGATGGCGGCGCGGCGCTTGGCGCGAAGCTCCTCAGCCTTGTCGAGCATCGCCGCAATCCGCCTTTGCTCATCGATTGGTGGCAACGGAATGGGAAAGTCGATTAGTACGCGGGGGCTAAGGCGAGGCAGATTCGCACCGGCTGCACGATCGGAGGCAAGCGCAATCATTTTCGGCGTCAACAGATAGTGAGCCAGGTAGCGACGATCCAACTTTGGCCCTGGCAAGATGGGAATGATGTCAGTGCTGCAGACGCCTTCGAAGTCAGGCAAAGCTATCTTCGCTAAGTAGGGTCGTAGCTTCCCGTACAGAACATGCTTCGGCGTGAAAGCGAACTTCGTGCTTGCAAGCTCGCCCTCGTCAACTGTCGATACACCCTCAAAACCTCCACCCTTCTTGATGTTCTCAAGTCCAACGAATAGTGTCCCAGACTTGATGTGATTCGGTAGGACACCGTCACGGGCAAATTCGGCAACCTCGCCGAGCTTAATCATAGGGCGACTCATTTGCCTGCCAGCCTCGCTGCCTCTTCGATCCAAGTTCCGAGGTTTTTGTAGCCGTCATCATCTACGTAATCGTAGGTCTTGTAATAGGTTGAAGCGGGCTTCTTCGATCCGCTCTTGAATGTCACGGTGGCGTTGTCCAGTGGGTTTACTCCCTTCCCAGTCACTTGCCCACCAAGGTTCTTTAGTTTGTTTATGCGAACGCCCACGATTCCATTTCCCCGTGCGATGCTCTGTTCGAGTTCGTACTTCACCCAAGGTCGGTCGTTTGTTCTGCTGCCGATTAGAACAACGGTCACTGACGTACCCTGGAGGGCGTCCATGATGAGTTTCTTCAGGGCATCTGTGCTCTTGCGCTTTGCCTCTTCCCAGAGGGAGGCATCGATGAAGCTCTTCACCGTATCGCTGTGTGTAAGCGGCGCATTGCGAATGATGGATGCACGATGAACGTCGAGCTCGTAGTGAAACGAAAAAAAGGCTCGCCGGGCCATTAGGAATCACCTCCCATGAGCTTTGGTGCAAGCAACCAGACCGCGATGATCACGCCGATCAGTGCTAAATAGAACGGCGCGAGAGTTCTAGTGAAGGCGACTCGCAACGCACCTGCAGTCTTTGGCTTCAGCTTCGAAACATCGAGGGAGAAGTCCACCTCCAAATCGTCCTTTGGAGGGTTTTGTCGGACTTGGTCATAGAGCGCCCGGAACTCGCGCTCCGTGCGAAGGTAGTAGGCGTCAAGACTCCAGAACATGATCGCTGGAATCAGCGCGATTGAGGCTGCGTTGGGGTTCGCGTCCTTCGATGTGAAGGCCAGGATGGCGGCCACAAGTGTGACCGTCCAGCCCTTGATCACGAAGGAGTTGGCTGCCATTCGAACGATGGTGATTTGGATGAACTCCAAGTGCTTGATGAGGTTTGGCCGGTCTGGGCTCATACTTGCCCCTCATAAGCTCGTTGGATCAGCGGTAGCGACCTCTCGACGTCCTCTAAGGTGCGAATCTTGACTTCGAGGTCTCCCGTCCCCCAATGACCGATCGTTCGGACATCGCGAAGGCCGTCGCGCATCTCCACTTCCTCCACGTTAACGTGAAGGTAGAGGTTGAGGTCCGTCTTCGTCGCATAGGTCATCGTCGCGAAGTTCCGAGTCCGCTTGTATGCGATGTAAAGTTTGGTCGCTTTCTCGGAGACATCCTCGCCTTGGCTGAGAATGGCTTGCTTCAGAGCCTCGTAGAGAGCCTTGATGTTGGGCGGGGCCTCCTCGAGCCACTGAGAAATGGGCTTGTCAGGGCCGCTCTTCGTGCTGGTCGTTCCTGTAACCGGGGAAGCGGTGACTTCCGATGAAGTGATCCGTTCAAGAAGCAGTTGGCTCTCGCCGAATCTGCGGTACCGCACGAGATCGATGCTGTTTGGCATAAGCTCGTATGCGCCAAGGTCGTCACGGGTGAAGTCGGTGGCGATGCAGATGAGGCGCGTTGAAGAGTGGTCGATGGCGTCAGCGGCCTCCTTGCCGAGCTTCTCGAAGACGACCTTCCAGAACTCAGCCTTGTGGCTGCGGAGCCATGCCATGTACGACATTCCCTGATTGATGACTGTGCGGTTCTTGTCGAGCTTGTACTCGATGACAACCGGGAAGCCGTTCTCGTCAATGCCAAGCGTGTCGATGCGCCCGCTCTGACCGGTCGGGAACTCGGAGGCGACGAAACGGACTCCGAGCAGAGCTTCAAGATTGGCTTCGAAGAGATTCTGGACCTCGCGTTCGAGCTTGAAGCCGGAAGCATGATTTTCGACGGCCTTGCCGCCTTCAATGGAGTAGAGGCGAAGCTCGCTCATTCCTCCCTCCACACTTCGATCCACTTTGCCTCGCTCCCGAAAACTGCCGGGAACGGTTGACATTTGTGCCGCGTTTGCCCATAATGAATGTAATGCGCGACTGCGCAGGTGGACGGCCCGAATGGGCCGGCGAGGGACGAATCCGAAAGGAGTCGTCCCTTTCTCATTTCAGAGGAGCTTCCAGCCATAGCCCTCCACCTGACCAGTGTCGTTCCTGACGTTGAACTTCAGCCGCGCGGCATCGGCGAGCCGGCGTCCGTAGCCTTGAGGTTCCGCGATGATGCCCTTCTGCCACAAGACCCACTGCTTAACCGGATGAGCCAAGACGTCCGCCAGCTGTAAGCCCGCGATGTCCGCGTCCTTGCGCCTAAGCTTCAGGGACTTGCTCGTCAGCACCCGCTGCGCCGTCGACGCATCGAGATACAGCGTTCCGCTGGCGTGGATGTTCGCATAGGCGCTCTCCAGTTGCTGGTCTTCAGCCCTCCCTCTCGCTTCGGCCAACACGTCCCCGACGACGTTCTTGTAGTTCAGCCAGCCGCAATACCTCTGGAGCACCGCCGCCAAACAGTAGTGGTAGGGATGCATCGGGCTCGCGTACTTGTCTTGATGTTGCTGCTTGTCGATGACGATGCACACCATCCGAAAGCTTGAGTTCTGAACGAGCTGGAGCAGCCCATCATTCAGGGCCTTCTCCTTCCCTGGGTCCTGCAGCACGTAGAAGTCTCCACGCTTGTTGATGATGTCTTCACGGTGGAGGATGACCGGATCGTCCGGCCGTGGTCCGAACACGTCGCGACGGAGCTTCTCAAGGCTATCGTGCAAAGCGACGTACTCGTCCCTTTGGCGGCACCATAGGCCGAGAAGAGCCAGGTAGCGATGGCTCACCTCAGCGAGCTTTTTGTATGCATGGTCCCCGGACTCGTCAATGTAGAGCCGATATCGATCTGGACGATGGGTGGTCGGCTGCCCCGCGGCCACGGTGCCTTGCCCGCTCATAAAATCCGCTCCCGCCGAGGTGCTTCTCCAATAACCCCAAACGAACTATTCGGGATTTTCGAATAGTTGCCCGGTCGGTGGGTAGTATGTGCAAGTTCTGCACGAACCGGTTTCACAGCATCCGCTCCAGTTCCTTCATTCCCGCCTGAATCTCTTCTTCCAGCTTCCATAGCTCGGCGAGGATCTCCTTGGGGGCCCGGTGCTCGACTTCTTCGTGCTCGACCTCCTTGTACCGGTTCAGGCTGAGGTCATAACTGTTGGCGGCGATCTCCGACTTTGGAACGCAGAAGCTCTGAGCAGTCCGGGGCCGCTCGCGCTCTAACCCGTCCCTTTCGAACCATCGGTTGAGTGCATCCGGCAGGTTGTTCTTCGGATGCTCTACTTCGGCAGCTTGGCAACTGGACCCAACTTCTCCTCGGGCAAGAGCGCTTGACGCTTGTCGTCGAGGCTCCAACCATCCGCTTTCACGTCGTAAAACCAAACCTGATCAGTCCCACCAGAGTTGGTCTTCGTGAAGAACAGGACCGCCGTCGAGACTCCGGCATACGGCTTAAAGGCTCCGCTAGGAAGGCTCACCACTCCATCGAGCCTGTGGTCTTCCACAAGCATCTGGCGAAGCGCCTTGTGAGCCGTGCTGGAGCCGAAAAGAACCCCGTCCGGCACGATAACAGCGGCCCGTCCACCGGGTTTGAGAATGCGGATAAAGAGCGCCAGGAAGAGCAGCTCAGTCTTCTTCGTTTTAACGATCTGCAGCAGGTCCTTTGCCGTGTTCTCGTAGTCGAGCGACCCGGCGAACGGCGGATTGGCGAGCACCAACGTGTACTTGTTCGCATCCGAACTGTGCTCGTCGGCCAGAGAGTCCTTGTAGGTGATGTCCGGGTTCTCGACGCCGTGCAGCATCATGTTCATGCTGCCGATGCGGAGCATGGTGTTGTCGAAGTCGAAGCCGTGGAACATCTTCTCGTGGAAGTGCTGGCGGAGCTTCGGGTCGCGAAGGGCTTCGGGGTGGTGGTCGCGGATGTACTCGCCCGCCGCCACCAGGAAGCCGCACGTACCGCTGGCCGGATCGCAGATAAGGTCGTCGGGCTTGGGCTGGGTCATCTCGACCATAAGCTGAATGATGTGACGCGGCGTTCGGAACTGGCCGTTTTGCCCGGCAGTTGCAATCTTGCCGAGCATGTATTCATAAAGATCGCCCTTGGTATCGCGGTCCTCCATTGGCACCTTGTCCACCATGTCCACGACCTTGGCTAACAGCGCTGGGGTTGGGATGGTGAAGCGGGCATCCTTCATGTGTCGGGTGTAGTTCCCGTTGCTTCCGCCGAGGGTGCGCAGGAACGGGAAGACGTGCTCGCTGACGACCTCGTACATCTCGCCTGGCGCCATGTGCTTGAACCTGCTCCAGCGGAGGTCTTCATACAAACGGCCCTTGGAATCCTTGCCCTCGGGGTAGAAGCGGCGCTCGATCGGCGTGCCGAGGCGATTGGCCTTATTTTCTTCCAGCTGCTGCAGTTCGTCGAGGCGTCGCAGAAAGAGGAGATACGTGATCTGTTCGATCACTTCGAGAGGGTTGGAGATTCCGCCCGACCAGAAAGAGTCCCAGAGTCGGTCGATTTGATTTCGCAGGTCACCGGTTAGCATGGTTTGATCTTCTTGTGTGGACAGCCCTGAGCGGCAATGTGACGGCAATCACGTCGAAATGCCGGGAAGAGCGCGCCAAAACCCTCGTTCAGGGAGTATTATACACATATCTGCGGATTTGCGAATCGCCGCACGTGACCTCACATGGTATCTTTTGGAAAACTGATCTCGGAGCGTCGGAAAGCACTCGGTTTGAGCCAGAAAGAGCTGGCCGCGAAGATCCTGAAAGAGGATGGTGGCCCAATTTCACCTCAGTATCTGAACGACCTGGAGCGCGACCGCAGAGGAGCGCCGAGCGATTACCTGATCGAGGAGTTTGCTAGAGTGCTCGAACTCGACAAAGACGCCCTCTATTACAGCGCGGGCGAGGTCTCCCCTGATCTGAGGGGACTCAATCCGGAGACTGAGGTCGTGAAGAAGGCGATAGCAGCTTTCAGGAAGACGTTGGAGAAGGGCGATGCCAAGTGAAGTGCTGACGCTATCTGAGCTTTTGGGTAAGCCTGAGTTTCAGCCGACGAAGCGGATGGACTCGACCGCCGAGCAGATCGTCATGGCTCACGTCCAATCTCGGCGCTCGGCTAACCTGTTTCCGCTATCGACAGACGACCTGACAACGCTGATCGAGAAATTTGCGGAAGAACTGGACACCTATGCCGATCTTGGGGAGTTCGGTGAAGGAGTTGAAGGTCTCACTTTGTTTCGGCCGCGTGCGAAGCCGATTGTCCGAGTTTCCGGCTTGCTGAATGAGTCTTCGAATGAAAACCGGCTCCGGTCCACGCTCGCCCACGAGCTCGGACATGTCTTGCTCCATGATCCACTCATCCAACGTAAAGCCCAGGAATCGCTTTTCGATACTAGCGTGCAGTATTTGCAGGTCTGCTACCGTGACGGAGCCGAGTCTCTTGGCCAGGGAGACTTGTTCGAGTATCAGGCTTGGTACATGTGCGGCGCTTTGCTGATGCCCATTTCAGAGCTAACCGCGCGGGTGACAGCGAAGGCGCAAGCATCCGATTCCTACTCCGAGATCTGGCAGGATTCCGCACTGGGTCAGGAAGTCATCGAGGATGCGTCGTCTTGGTTTTGCGTTTCGAAGGCGCTCGCGAGAATCCGCTTGCTGAAGGCCAGTTTGATCGTAGAGACCGAGCCCAGTCCAGCCCTCTTTTGACCACAGATGCATCCAAACCACGAAAAGGCGCGTCATAATAATACGCTGATCTGCGGATACGCGGTACAGCAGCGCAGGAACTACTATGCCTAAGAATAACCCGAAGCAGCAAATCCCCCGAACTCCACGATTGCCAGAGCCCGGCCAGCCGGGCGGTGGCGGAGGAGAGTGTCCTCCTGAGACTCCTGAGACCCTCCTAATTGAGCTGGCGAATCTGGATACGGCGGCTCTAAAGGGCCTTCGGTCCGGGGAACCGATCTCTATTCGTCCAAACGACACCTTCTGGACCGCCCACACAGCGATCGGAACGCGCATCGGCGATATCGTAGGCGAAGACGCAGAGCTCCTGCGTGGACGAAGAATTCGAAGAGCGCGTGTTTACGCCGCCCAGGTCATGCCGCCTCGATGCATCGCAGAGGTGATCTTATAGCCCAGCAAGACTGTCTCATCGGCTTGGCGTGCCGAGACATGGTTCCGCTGTGCGACGCGGGGCGCCTCGGCCTCTCGGGTGAGCACGCTTGCAATCCTGAGCATCCCTGGTGCGCGGCTCCCTCGCTACAAGACCGCGCTTATCGGGAATGGGCGGAATGCAGCATTCCAGAGAACCTGGACTTCAAATCTGTGATCCCCATCCCGAGGCTCCCTGCATGCATCTGGAATCTCTCAGCAAGGGAAAAGCTGGATGACAGCGGGGGGCACCGAGTCGTTGCTGCAAAGCTGACTGACATTGGTGGCATCCTCAGCAAGAACGGGCCGAAGCTCGCGGCCTGGCGTCAATCATACGGTATCAGTTCCGCGACAGCCTTGCTGGTTCATCAGGAGTCTCTCGATCGACTGCAGGAGCGGCTTGGAGTTGCGGCTGGAGATCAAGACTTCTTCGATCATCTCAGACTCCTTGGTGGTCGCATCGTCTTCGTCTCTCCGGGATATTCAGTTTACGACGACGGCTCAATGTGTCCGGTCCGACAAGTGCTGAACATGCGCCGATCGCTCCATGAGGCAGCAAGGGCAAATCGAGCAGGGCTACCGGCTATCCCGACACTCGGATGGAACGCGCGAAGACCCGAGGATTTGGAGTTCCTCGCGGATTGGCTGAAGAGGCAGGGCCGATACGTCCGAACTCTTGCGGTCAACGCTCAGACTGGCACGTCGTCCAATGCCCTGGGGCTCGCCCTTGGATCAGGAATGGTCGAGTTAGAACGGTTGGCGGACAGTTCGTTCCATTGGGTCGTATTCGGTGGCCGTAAGAAGGTTGAAGCCATTTGCGAATTCCTGCCGAGAAGTCGAATCACGCAAGTCTCAAGGCCGAAGGACTTCACTGGGATCGACGTGCAAGCCGCTATCGTTTCAACCTTGCAACTCAGTTAGCCGCCGCCTCAATTCGTTGAGACGGTCGGTGGGTGAAAACGCACCTTGCACCCCCAACCCGAACGGCTCCTTTCGATTCGGAGCCCGGCTTCTATGAGCCAGCCGGTCTTTGGCTCTACGGTAATGCCCGACTGCTTGGAGCGAAGCTCGTGAAAGTCGAGGCGGCTCACGGTCGCCCCGACCACACACCGGGCGAACTTGGCGAGATCGAGCGAACGACAGAGTCACTCGTCCTTAGTAGTGGTGTTGTCGTCACCGGGATCCACAACCCAGCTCATCAGCGGGTGGCGATCGTGCCCCTTCGCTGGGGATCGCCCAGAGTCCTCGTCTTCTCAGGTGGCTTCCATCATCACCTTGGCAAGGATCTGAAGGATGAGCCATTCCGAGCGGCTCGACTCTGGCGATACCAGTTCGACCCTCAAGTTGACCTGGTGATCTCGCGACGGGCCCCGGATCGGCTGCCGACATTCGCACGATTCAACCCGACTGTGGATCGCCTCATCGAGCGCATTGTGAACCGCGACTTTCTCGGCTGTCTGTTCGGCAATCCGGAGTTCTAACCACTTGCCCCTCGCTGTGAGAGGCATTTCTTTGTTCGGTCTTTGTTCGGTTTGATGATTGAAATTTGACGCGGATTCTGCGTCCTGGATGGTCGAAGGATGAGAGTCGATGTTTCCGGCAAGCAGTTCGCCTTCCCTCGGCAGTGCGCCTGCTGCGGGCGCTTTCCTGGAACCTGGCTGACGATCAGCGGGACTGAGAGAAACCGAAACTCCAAGACTCGGGGCTGGGCATGGGACATCCCATATTGTCATCAGTGCCGCACCCACGTTCGGGTTGCGGACCGACTCCTCATTGCAGCCTTGTCCCTGGTTGCCCTCTTGGGAGTCGGATCATTCGTCGCTCTGGGACTTGGGGCGGCTTGGTATGTCAGCTTTGCGGCCTTCTTGCTCGGTTCCGCCCTCGCTTCGATTGGCGTTGCATGGCTCTTTGCTCGGCTTAAGCGAAGCCAGTTCGCCGGCTGTGTGGCGCTCATTCGGAGCGTTCGCTACCTTGGCTCCTCGGGAAGTTGGCACTCGTTCGATATTCGATCTCGAACGTATGTTTCGGCTTTTGTTCGGGCGAATCGACTCAAGCTTGTCAATGCATCCGCATCGATTCGTTCGATGTTGAGGGAGCAGGAAATGAGCGAGTTTCAGGTTGCGCGTCGCATCACGCGTGGGCCGAAATAGTTCGGGAAATGTTCGGTTGGAGAAACTTCAATTGCGGCCATTCCCCTCGGCGGGCACGCTGGATTTCGCAATGACAAAACAACTTCGTATCGCACCAGCCGTCTGCCACAACCGCGTCGCCGCGTTGATGATGCACACGAGCCGGTATAGCTTTCGCGGAACTTCGCGCTTGGCCAAGGACAGCGGCCTGGCTAAGTCCACGATCTGCCATATCGTTCATGGCCGGACAAATCCGCTTTACAGGACGGTGGCGCCGATCATCAGGAACCTCGAGTATCAGCTGGCGCGCAAGCTGAATGTCCGCGATGTGTTCTCCGAGGATGGGTCCTTTCCGACCAAACACGTCTGCAAGCTGGCAGGCTGCAAGGGGTGTTTGCCCGATCGGCTCCACAACTTGGACGGCAGCATCAAGCCTCAGTGGTCCCGCGTTCAGCCCGGCAAGTGGTCTGGTGATGTGGCCGAGTTTATGGAGGGCCGAGGATGAGCGGCCGCGACAGCAACAGCAGCCGCAGTTTATATGTCCGCTCAATGCTTTCGAGCCTCGATTTCAAGTCATTTCAGAGAATCGTTTGGCTCTGGCTCGGAGCAAGTGGCTATCACTGCATTCGAACGCTCAACCGCCCTCGCCGACGCGGCCGAGGCTCCGTGGGTCCGGACTTCCTTGTTCAGATTGGAGAAGACGGCATCGAGGTCGCAGTGCAGATCCGGCACTGGCGATCACCACTTTCAAAGCGGGCGGTCGATGAGCTGCGAGGCATTCTGCTTCGCGATCAGATTCCGGCCGGCATGATCGTTAGCTCGTCTCAAGTCTCTCGGGCGGCTCGTTTGGCAGCTGCCGACTTTTCTGGTCGCCCCATCAGAGTTGTCGGACTTGAGAGCCTGGCCGACTCGATGATCGCGCTGGATCTTGGATCACCTGCCTTCTTCCGTTCGATCGACTCAATGTCGCTCGGACTTGCGGGAGCACCGTCAAAGCCACGCCCTCTCAGCCTACCGGCCGAACTCGCTTCTAGCCCTGACGGACCACAACCAGACCGCGCGAGCTGGGTGCTGGCCGGAGCATTACTGATTCTGCTGGTTCTCTGGTTTGCGAAAGGATTCCTGGAATGAGCGGTTTCGAGCCGATCGGCGAGATCCTGCCCCAGGCAGACGGGAAGAGGCGTCGCCGCCCAACGCCGGATGATGCGGTCCTTTCTCCTGATGAAGAGCTCGTCCTGGAGCTCGTCCATGTCGGAGTCGGCCTTCGAAAGGCCCGAAGCCTGGTCGATCAGTATCCCGCCGAGCGGATTGAGCGTCAGCTGAACTGGCTTCCGCTTCGCGCCGCTCGAAGACCGGCATCGCTGCTTATCTCCGCCATCGAGAACGACTACGATCCTCCGGTGTACGCCAATGAGTAGGCTGGCCAACACGACGCCATTCCCGAACCTGCTCTTGGACCGGGTGATGAAGTTCTTGAGCGACACGGAGTGGCGGGTGCTCTGCGTCATCGTCCGGCAGACCTATGGCTGGCAGAAGCCTGAAGACTGGCTCAGTCACAGCCAACTCAAAGCTCACACGGGCCGGGAAAGCGCCGCCGTTAGCCGCGCCGTGGACACCCTTGTCAAACGTGGGCTGATCGTCGTCCGAGACCGATTCAACCGGCGAATGTATTCGACCGCCGAACGCAGGCGATCCCGGTCGAGGCTTGTCTTTGCGATCCATCCCCTCTTTCTTGAATCGGCACTGTACCGGCGTCGGATCGGACTTGGAGATTTCACGTTGCGAAGTTCGCAAAGCGAAAACAACAAAAGCAACTATCACTCAAAGAAAGAAACAAACGACGACTCGAAATGACCTCTAAGAATCGAAAAAGCGGCGAGGCATCGCAAGAACCGCAATTGGAGTTTCACGGATGCATCGTTCCTTTGCCTAGTGACAAATCCCAAAAACCTGCGAAGCTGACAAGAGAACAGACTCGGCAACTCGCCGAGATCATCTACATCATGTTCAAGAAATGGTACGCGCAATAGCCTACATCCGAGTTTCAACCGACCGCCAGGCAACTGACGGTACATCTCTCGTGACTCAGCGGCGGCGCGTGATTGAGTTCACGGCTCTCAAGGGCTACCGCCTCGTCAAGCAGTTCGTGGAAGAGGGAGAGTCGGCCAAGACAGACAATCGCCCCGTGCTCAAGCAAATGCTGCGCTACTGCGAGGAACAGAAGGGCAAGATCGACCTGTTGGTCGTGCCGAAGATTGATCGCTTCGCCAGATACTCAGAGGACTACCATCACTTGAAGCGCCACCTGCGAAACCTCGGCATTCGTGTTGAGTCCATCGACGAGCGATTCGATGACTCGCCTGCCGGAAAGTTTCTTGAGAGCATGTTGGCGGCCACAGCCCAGTTCGACAACGACGTTCGATCCGAGCGTACGTTCAATGGTATGAGGGAGGCAGTCTCCCAAGGCCGATGGGTCTGGAGGGCTCCCGCAGGCTATCGCAACGTGCGGATTGACGGAAAGGCAAACATTGAGCCTGACCCAAGAACGGGGCCGCTGGTAATCGAGGCATTTGAAAAAATAGCCCGAAAGATCCGAATCGCCGAGGTTCGGGAGTGGCTCAACGAGCACGGCGTTCCAATCCAACGGAACGGCTTTTACAAGATGATCCGCAACAAGGCGTACATCGGCATCATCGAGGCATTCGGTGTGAAGAGCCGCGGAGTTTTGCCGTTCACTCCGCTCATCTCGGTCGAACTCTTTGAGGCCGCTCAAGCAGCGGTCGCCCCGTCAAACCACCCCAGGGTCACTCAGCGCGATCACGAAGACTTCCCCCTTCGCGGCACCATTCGATGTCAGTGCGGCCAGTTCCTCACCGCTTGCTGGTCTAGGGGCCGAAGAAGTCGTTACGCCTACTATCGGTGTCGGCACTGCTCCCGGGTCAATCTTCCGAGAGAATTCGTCGAGCACCAATTCCTGCACCGGCTTCGCTTCCTTCGATCGGAGTTCGATCTAAGCGATGAAATGGCGACCGACCTTCGGGCTTTCTGGGAGCAAGAGCGAAGCCACTATGGGAAGCTCGTCGAAGAACTGCGCAAGGAACGCGAGCGAATCGAGAGTCAACAGAAAAGCCTTGCCAGGAAGGTTGCCGATGCAGTCGTCCCTGACCACCTCGCTAAACAGATGTTCGAGGAGTACGAATCCAAACTCAGGAGCATTGAAGCCAGGCTATCGAAATCGAGTGCGAACGACCGCGAACCGCATATCAACATCCTGATCGACTACGGCAAACGGTTCTTCGACCAGGTTGAACGCTTTTGGCAAACAGCAGATGTCAGCGACAAAAAGCGGGTCCAAAACTTCTTCTTTCCCACGGGGGCCGTCGTGGAAGAAAGACGCGTTCCGCGAACCGCCTCAGAAGCTCCTGCAACAGGAGGCGATGCCTTTCTTTTTGGCCCTTGTGTCCAGTTTGGTGGCCCACAGCGGCAAAAGTGCGAACATGACGAGCTGAGAAAGCGTGTCGAGTTCTTCCGGGATCTCTACAGCACGTTCGGTAGGGATAGGTAAGAACCTTGAGCGGATCGAAGGCACAGCCAATTAGCAAAGGGTAGCGCGTGGGCGCTACCCTTCTTAGGAACAAGCCGTGCGCTAAGCCCGGCCAACGCCCGCCGCTTGTAGATCGTCGGCGCTGACCTTCGATCCTTCGCAGCACGAGCAGAGCTTGCCGTCCACGACGACGGCGGGGACACGGTTGATGCCGTAAGCCTTGGCCTTGTCGTGACACTCGTTGGTGGCGCAGCCTTCACGTAAGTCGTAGACGGTGACCGTGCAGTTCGGACAGGCCGTCTCATTGACGGTCCGGACTGCCTCGTCGCAAAGAGGACAGCCGGCGATGAACACTTCGATGTTTGCCATTTTCTTTCTCCTAGTCTTTCCTAGTCTTTGTGAGTGCGTCTGTTTCCAGGATCGCACAGAGACACTCGTCTTTCGGGAGCTCGTCCCGTTCCCACGCCTTGAGTTGGGCCGCCAAGTGGGCTTGCAGGCGCTGGAGGTCGCGAATCTCGCGACCGATTGTGGTGATGCGATCTCGCACCAACTCGGCGATCTCGGCACAAGGCTGTGGTTCTTGGTCGAGGGCGTCCAAACAGGTCCGAATGAGTTTGAGCGAGAAGCGCTGCCGTTTGGCAGCAACGATCAAGCGGAGGCGAGCCAGGTCGACCTGACGGTACTCGCGATAACCGCTCTCGCGGGTTTCTGGCTTGGGCATCAAGCCTTGCGCCTCGTAGAAACGAACGCTACTGACGCTGATCCCTGCCGCTTTTGCCAACTCACCAATGCGCATCTATTTCAATCTACTGCCTGAACCATGGTTGAGAGTCAAGACCACTTGCGAAAGTTGGCTGCATCGATTCAATTCGACCATGGTGAATGAAGCTACGAAGTCCTAGGTGTCTAATGACCGACGCGTAGAGGAGACAAAGAATTAGGTGATCAAGCGTGCGTGGAAAACTGCGGCTCCACGAATGCAGTGGAACCGCTTGGATGTTCACTCCGATCTCGGAGGGACGTTGAGGATGTAGTCGGTTGCGCGTTGTGCTTGCCCGGCTGCCGCGACGACGGCCTTGGGATCGCCCTGTAGGGCTTCCAGCCAGCCATGGATGTAGCTCGCGGCGTTGTCGAGGATCGAATTGTCGATCCCCACTTCGGCGCAACAGAAAGCCGAGGTCAGCTCGGCCACCAACTCCTCCCGGCTGTAGTCGCACGATCCGAAGTGGATCGCGCCCGTCACTCCGGGCCGGTTGAGCCGGTTCAGATGCCCGGTGGAGTGCCCGAGTTCGTGAAAGAGGGTCGCGTAGTAGGCTTCCGCCGACTCGAAGTCTCGAATCTTGGGAATGCGGACCAAGTCCTCGGGCGGCTGGTAGCATGCGACGTTGCCGCCCTCCACAATCTTTGGAGGATTTGGCATTGACATGACGACCTCTTCCGCCTTCTCGATCCTGGCCGCCAACTCCTCGTTCCAGTCGTCCATAAGAACGGGAAGGTTCAGCCCTTCGCACTGCTCAGCATTGAACACGTGGTAGTAACGCAAGAGCGGGATGCAGCGCCGGCGACCGTCTTGGGCGTCTTCCTCGTCGGTTACGTCCAAGTGCTTCCAGAAGACTGCGATGGAAGACCTTTCACCGCGCCGGATTCGACCGCCAAGCTCGTTCGCCTGGCGCAAGGTCATCCAGCGATGATCCGTGAACGGCGCAAGGGAGAGTAGAAGTAGGTTGACGCCGTGGTACGGCCGTTTGCTGACGGCGTTGCACGGCAGCTGATCGCGTCCCCGCCAAGGCTTTCGCCAAGGCACGACGCCTCGTTTCAGGGCTTCGACGATCCGTGATGTGATCGTCTGATAGGCCGAAGTAGTTGGTTGCGCGAGTTCCCGGTTGGGCGTTGCGCGCGACCGTGGTTTGGGAAAGTGCTGTGACATCTGGAATCTCCGTGGGATTGCGGGTTGAGTCCGCTGCCTCCACGTTCATCCAAGCGATGCCATCAAGCAACTCTCGTTCGTCCGACCGAACGGTTCGCCCTTACTGTGAGTCTGCTGGCTTGGTGATGTCTTTGATGTTCGACTCATTCATCTTCCAGAGGCCGCCTTCTCGGGTCAGCGTCCACGTGCCTTCAAACTCACCAGTCCGCCATTCCCAGGTGCCCGCCTCGACCTCTTCCGTCGAGTAGAAGTGAACCTTCACCATGTTCGTCCGTTCGCCGGGTCGAACGTCCACAAGCCGGATGAAGACCGTCTTGCCAAGCCCCTTGGCCCAGCTGTCATATGGGAGTCTGGCTTTTCGTGCCGTGGAATAAAAGTCATACGCGGCTTGCAGGTCTCCGGCGCCGAGCGTCGAGTAGTACTTCGCGACCACCTCCGTCTGCTCGGACGGATAGGTCAGCTCGCGTTCCTCTCGGGTTGAGGATTCGATGGCCTTGAGCATCTGATCCATGCGCAGTGAGAGTTGCGACCATGTGATCGCATAGCCGACGTTCTCAGCCCCTCTCAGAGTCTGAGTGGCCATGCCAACCACTCGCCCGCACTTGTCCACGACCGGGCCGCCCGAGCTACCAGGCGAGATGGCCGCATCGGTCTGAATGTATTGCCGGTCATCGTAGTCGTCGCTGGTCAAAGCAGAAACGATCCCCTTGGAGACCGTGAGGTTCCTGCCGATCGGATGGCCGATCACATAGACGTCGTCGGCCAGGCGTGGCGGTTGATCGGAGACCCGAACGGGGATTGGCTCGGGATCCACAAAGGTCACCGAGAGAAGGGCGATGTCGCGGAGCGAATCGGTTGCCAGCACCGTCGCCGGGAACCGCTTGTTCACGACAAGCTCCGGGTTGTGGTCCACAACGTGGTTGTTGGTCATGACGGTTGTCGGAGTCACCCAGAAGCCGCTCCCGTCGACTTCCTTGCCCTGAATCAGGACAACTGATGCAGATGCTGATTCAATATCCTCCATGCCACACGTGCGCTCAGGTTGGCGAGTCGCAGCCCTCCAACGCGATTCGACTTCGAGAAGCAGAGCTGCGGACGAGAAGACGAGCGAAACCGCACAAAGAGTGACCATGTGGGCGCGAACCCATTGATACGAGCGGAGATAGCCAAAGCGGACAGCGCGGACAACTGCTGCGTTGCTCCTGAAGTGCCATGCCAGTGCCAGCAAACAAGACGCGAAAACCACCCAGGACAAGACCGTGCTGGTCAGCCCTATCACGACAGCGATTAAGGCGAGAAGCCCGCCAAGCGCTCGCCAAGCCGTTCGTCGAAACTCGGAGCCAGTCGGCACAATTCTCATCCCTTCGAGCGTAGCGAAACTCCCGCGAAGAGCAAGTCATGGCTCTTCGCGCTGGGCGAAATCTAACTCTATGGCAAGTCCACGGGTATCGTCATCACGAGATGGGTGGCCCAGACGACAGCAAGACAAGCCACGGTTCGAACGAGCCTGGTCAAGCTCACGGCACCCGATGCAGTGCTTCCCGAGGCAATTGGGTAGTCGAAATCGAAACGGTCACCGAAGAGCTCAAGAGCGAGTCGCGAGTGGTTGCTTCGACCGGGTTCGTTGCTGTCTGGCGGCGGATCACGTTTGGATCAGGGCTGACCTCGTTCAAGGTTTACGCTGTTGGTCAGATTCTGTTCTTCATCTTCGGTTGGTGGATCGCGCCTGCCTTCCGCCATCCGCTCGCAAACGCGCTGAGTTACTTCGTTCTGTGGTCGGCGTGCGCTCTCTGGCTTATCCGAATATGGAACGTGATCCAAAAGTGCGACTCAGACTCGGCTGAGGATCAACGAATCTACCGGTTGAACATGGCTGGCTTCATTCTAAGCATGTTAGCGACTGCGTTTCTTCAAGGCTTCATCATTGATCTTGGGAGACAACCTCTCCCTCCGAGATAATGCTGCCTTCAGATCTAGTCTTCCAATCTCGTTCTAATATGTCTCTCATGGTCAGAATTGGCCCCGCCCCGGGCGAATGATCCGAGGGAATGGAACGAAAGACGACTGACGCAATGGGAATGAGGAAGGAGGAGTGAGTAACAGAACTCGGAGAATGAGAGTTGAGTTTTGAGGCAAGTTCAACCAGGTTCAAAAAACCCGGTCAGCCCTGGCCGCCCCGTTGGCCGGGTCGTTGACCGAGGGATTGGCCGCACCTTGGAGTATCTCGCATCAAAAAAAGGAGCAGGCGGGGCCTGCTCAGTAGTCGTCGGGCAAGAGAACGGTCGTCGAGGATCGGTCGGCTTCGGTGATGATCCAGAACTTCGCTCCTCGTCGGTCGCTGTATGCGGACAGGACCCGAAAGCCGTTCTGAATCGAAACCTCATTCTCTTGACGATCCTCGTCACAGACCTCGCCCCAGTCGCCCATCGAATGCCTCTGGATCGCCTCGAACACATCTGCCGGGTCGATCGTCTCTTGCGCCCTCGGCGTGATCAAGAGCGCTCCTAGTTCAATGTGCAAGTTTTCACCTCGTACGGGGGCTCGAGACTTGCCCCAGCCCCCGGACAGGGCGAAACGAACATGAGGGAATAGTCGCAATTTCCGCCCGAAGGTCAATTCGCCGCGCCTTGCGTCGAACGATTAGCGAAGGCTCATGCCGGCCTTAGGTAAGGTTGATCATGATGGCTGAACACCCGGGCCATAGAGACGAAAACGACTGGGATGAGGTCGGTCAGTTTGATCTGCCGTCGGGTCAGCGAGTGGTTATCGAAACACGCACTGAAACTTTGTCAGCCACCGACTTTTCTGCGGAAGAAGACTGTCGCAAGGAGGAAGTGTTCAGAGCCGCTCTGGTGCTGGTCGCTAACGTCTTGGCAACGATCACCTACTCGTCAATGTGCTTGATTGGCTTACACCGGATCTTCGCAGAGCAGAACTCCGTGGGCTTCAAAGTGGGCTCGGGACTTGGAGTGCTCCTCTTCCTTTGGGCAATTGTGATCTGTTGGTTTGGCAAGCCACCGCACATTGCCGAAGGTGATCTTGACGCTCAGGGCGTTGTCAGACTCACGAGAATCGCTGGCGTCATTGCACTAATCCCCGTGTTACTGTTCGCGAAGGCTATTGTCTGGGGTTCGTAAAATCTGATACCCAGCAGAACCACTAACGATACATTGGCGCTTCACTCGACATGTCGATCCGAATACTAGACCTGGTTCTTATTGGGCATGCCTTCAGGAGGTGCGATTGAATACGTCAGAGAACTGAATTCCTCCTCCGAAACATTTTGCTCAAGCCAAGACCACATCGTCTTGATAAGCTCAGGCCTGTTCCTTGTCAGACTCGAAAGAAGGTCGTTGATATACATTGCCTTCCCGAGCAAGTCGTCCGGATCAAGCTTTAGGGCAACGTACAGGTGCCATACCGCCTCTTTCACTTCACTCTCTGCCGCGTGCCAACTGCCGAGTTCCTGATGGCACTTCTGAAGCCTTCTTGTGAGCCGGCTCCGATCGCTCGAAACGGCGGTTGCCATGAAGGTTTTCAGTTGTATTGCCAACTCCTCAACGATCTTGAACGGCTCCATAGATATTGGTTTTGATGTCATTCGCGTGTGGTCGATCAGCGCTCCTGCGAGATTGGTCGTCACCATCGCTGCCATCACCAGACTTTCAACAGACGGTGTCAGATTCCGTAGGTCTTCAAGCAGCTCTCGGTTCCGATTCTCAGCCACGGTATACAGCTCGTCGGCATAACATCTGGCCAAGTGACTTGCCATCAGTCCCGACAGAATCTGTGCATCGCTTCTCGACTCGCCCGGCAGGGTTTCACTACCCCATGTCGCTATCGACTCGGCGAGTCCCTGCACGAGCTTGATACGGTCGGTCGCCGCGACGGTGAGAGAGACGATTTCAGGCCATTTATCAAAGTCGGTCAGAGTCAGAGGCAGGTGGCTGTGGTCGGTTATGTCGGACAGAGCCTCGAATTGCCGAGCGGACTGCGCAATGGTGTCGTAAAGTTTTTGTCGATCATCTGCCGTTGGCTTGGCGATGCGTCTGAAAGCACCGACTGCAACTTCGTAGTAGCTCAGAGCTCTGATCCTCTGTTCGGTCGGGTCAACGGCCTCTCTATCCCTATGTAGTCTGTCCAGGTGAAGGGACGCCAGAAGGTGACCGACGCGGGCGACCGAGCCATGCCTTCGGCTGCTCTCCAGGTGGGACAACGCGATTTCGGCGAGTTGCAAAGCGCCGTCGATGTTTCCATTCTTCGCCTGCTCCTCGGCAGCTCGAAACGCTTGCTCTCCCAAGGCAGCGATATCGTTCAGCGCAACCTCGACGACGTTGCCCGGCCGCAGTGGGCGCGATCGGCCCGTTCGGTAGAAGCTCTTCCTCATTTCGAGGAACGGAGAAGGATCGAGGCTCAGCGCCGAGCACATGGCGACGATTGCGGCATCGGACGGTGGCGTAGGGAGCGACCCGCGCTCGACCCGACCTACATAGCTCGTCGAGACGCCAGCTTTTTCAGCGACCTCTTGCAAGGTCAATCCGACTGCCAGTCGAGCCTGTCTGATAGCTTCGCCAAATTCGTTCACGCCTCCCTTAAGCATGGCAGGAAACTGAGTGCTCACGACCCCGTAGTATTACCTGGTTTTACGACAAACGGAGAAAGTGTCTGAAGTTTATAGCGTATTATAAATGCCGGGTGCTGTTCGTAGCAGCAACCCGGCGGAACAGTAGACATGAGAACACCATGCCACTGCTTGGGCACATTAGCAGACGTTCAATTACGAGTCAAGAGGAGTTGCCCCCACGCTGCGCTCGTTCCCGATGTTCGTCTTGGAGGTCACTGCCCGGAGCCTGGTGGGGGCGCTTCGTGAGCGCCCGCAGCCGTTCCTCTCGCCGAACGGTGCCGATCCCCGACCACTGGGTGGGGGTTGTCAAGAACTGGTTGGATGTCTGTGGGTCACTCCTAGAAGCCCTCATTTACCTTTCAGCGGAGGTTTTGAGAACCCACGCCCTGGTGATCGGAGCGACTGGCAGCGGCAAGACGAATTTCCTCCATCATCTCATCGTCGCTGACCTCTTGCGGGGTCATTCCATTATCGTGCTCTGCGCACGCGGCGACCTTGCACTGGCGGTGATCGAACTGGCAGTGCGCGCGGGCATTGATCCTAGCCTTGTTCGGTTTTTCGACCTGCGTGAGAAGCAGAATCCGCTCGGATTCAATCCGTTGGCTGGACAGGGCGAGCCCTATTACAAGGCGCTTGGCTTGATTGACGCTATTGCGGCGCAGGTTGAGTCGTGGGGAGTCCAACTCGCCGAGACGTTTAGGAACGCCCTACTGCTCCTTGCCGAGACGAACAGCTCGTTGAACCAGCTCGAAGGTCTTTTCTACAATGCGTCAGTCCGCCGTGCATTCATCGAAATGGCTACGACGGACTCTCTCAAAGATTTCTGGCGAAGATACGATGCGCTCGGCCCTGACAAACAAGCGGCTCTAGCTTCAGCTGTACTCAACAAAGTCAGTGCCCTCCTCTCGACGGAAGGACTGCGCCGGATGTTCGGCCATCCCGACCCCGTTGACCTCGGTGAACACCTGAACCAGCCGGGGAGCATCACCCTCGTTTCACTCGCGGTCGATGAACTGCATTCGGCGGGATGGATGACCGGCTCGATCATGCTGAGCACGATCCGCCGAGAGGTTTTCTCCAGAGCAACGGTTGCCGAGAGTGTTCGGAACCCGATCCGACTCTACGTTGATGAATTTGAGAACTTCTCGATGCAAGATTTCGAGTCGATCCTCGCGGAGGGTCGTAGGTTCGGATTATCGCTTGTCTTGGCTCACCAAACGCTGGCCCAACTTACGCCAAAGATCCGGTCCGTGATTCTGGGCAACGTCGGCGTAAAGGTCGTCTTCCGAACCGGCTACCAAGACGCCGAAGTGCTGAACAAGGACTTGGCAGGCGTCAAAGGCGCCTTTGACCTTCCCAATCTACCAGTTGGTGAAGCGGTTCTATGGAAGCGCGGGGAGGCACCCATTCAGATCGAAGTGAACGCGCCCTTGATCGATGACGTGGGCAGTGTAAGTCCGGCTGCCCGGGAGTTCCTTGGCCGTCTGTCGGAGCTTGCGCCGGCCTACTACGAAATTGTCGAGGAGCCAGCTGCGGATACATCGGAATCTGGCGGTGCAACCGCCGAGCCAGCGGGCTTTCAGAAACGAACCAGGACCGATCGCCCGCCTAGCGGGAACTTGGAGGATTGGCTCCAATGATCGGCACACTGAATGGCCAACTTTCGGCCAACTGTGGCCAACGGGCTGAGCGCGAGTATCAGCCGAGTCCGGCCCTAGGTCGCCGACTGGCTCTAGAAGGGATCCAGTCCTTCTCCCTCTTCGAACTCCCCCCGGGTTTGAGACATGCGGAGCGATTCCGCTCTATGGTCGCTGACGCTCGCGCCTCACACGGTGCGCTGGGCGCCTGTCTCCATGTGCACTCGGATTCGGAATACACGGCTATGCGACTGTTCTCAGACGCCGACGGTATGGCTGGATTCGCACTGAACGGGCAGGAAGTCGTTTCGGTGTTCTGTCACAAGGATCGTCGCAAGCGTCACGCGACTCGCACAATGATGGAACTTGCCGTCATGCTTGGCGGCATCTTCCTCAACGCGTTCGATACGTTTCTGCCTGCGGTATATGGACGTTGCGGATTCAAGGCCGTTGCCCGTATGGCCTGGGACGATCACCAGGCCCCGGATGGATGGGATTACGAAGCGGCGCGGCGGTTTTGCGGCGGTCGCCCGGATGTCGTCTTCATGACACACACGTCCCGTAGGCCAACCGTGGCCCGCGTTGGTTCGTTCGAGGCAGGAGAACTCCTTCAACGCCTTGCAGCCAACACTGATTTTATTGAGGTGACGCTGTGAGGGTGACCAAGCGAGACATTATGCTCCTCCGGGAATTGGCTCTGAGCCATGTTCTCTGCAGGGACCATTTCCTTGAGCTCGGTTACTTCAACTCGATCACTCGGGCGAACACCCGCTTGAGAGAGTTGAAGCGGCTTGAACTCCTTCGCCGCTTGGAGACACCGTTTTTCGGTCAGAGCCTATACATGGCAACCAAGCGAGCGGCTGAGGTCGTAGATGCGCGAATCTCGTCGCTCATAGCGGGCCGTACTTCCTCGCCTCGCTTTGTGCAGCATGCTCTGTCGGTCACAAACGTTCGGATCGCTTTGCAGCGTAAGTCGAGCGCAGCTTGGAGATTCGAGCAACAGCTCTGGCGAAAGATCCAGGGCTCCAAGGGGCTCGAACTTCGACCAGACGGACTGCTCATGGCAAGCTTGCCCATCTTTGTCGAGGTCGACATGGGGCGCGCCTCCGCGCCTCGCTTCAAAGAAAAGCTGACAGGCTATCAGGCCCTTGCCCGCTCTGGCCAGTGCCAGTCGCTGTATGGATTTAGTCAATTTCGCGTCCTGGTGGTCACAACCGGCCCCTTGCGCTCTCGTCACCTTCGTCGCCTTCAGCCCTCCGACGCAGGGTTTGAGCTTCTTGTTCAAACCTTCGACGAGGTTGGTGCGACCCCGATCACACCTTGGAGTTAAACAACATGCTTCCCCAAAGAACCGACCAACAACCTCTCGTCACTGTCCCGAACTCGCTCCGACAACAGCTTGAGCGAGCCCAGAACCTCCTCGACCAGAGCGAGGAAGCCGAGTCCTACGGCGACCGTTCGCTCGCAGTCGTCAAGGCAAGAGAAGCGATGCGCGTCGTCGAGAGGGTCGCCCAACAGTGCCCCGATATCGGGGCACTCATTGTCCTCGCCGACATGGGATACCGTGGATTCGAGGTTGAGACGATGGAGAGTGTCGATCGCCATCAGCTCGTTCAGAAGACCTTCCTTGGCTTTCCGATGGGCCAGGAAGTCGTCAACGTCCCGACGATCACTCGACGCTTCATCCGGGCGAGGTTGCTCTGATATACGGGATCGCAAAGCCCTGATAGCGGCGGGGTGGGCAGTCGATGAGACTCAATCGCTCAGAAGATTGGCGCGGTGAGAAGCTGGCGTTTCGGATTCCCGAAGCGGCAGTAGTTCTGAGCATCAGTGAGTCGAAATTGAAGCGCCTACTTCGTTCGAAGCGGCTCGGGCACATCAAGGACGAGGGCACGACAATGATCACCCGGCGTCAACTCGAAGCGTACTTGCGGGAACGGGAACTTGAGCAAGGCTGGACCGGAGGCTAACGCCGCGATGTTTTACGCTCGGCTGCCTTCACAACCCGCTCAAGTTCCTTCCTCAGGATGTCCAAGCCACCGCTCAGAAAGCGAGTGTAGTTGCGGACATTCACGGTCAACCCTTTGTGTTCCGAGTTGTTCCGGTTGACGCTATGCCCCATGTGTTCGAGCCTCGTCGAGAGGCTGACTTTTGGGCAGAATTTCTCGATCCAGGAATTGTGCGACAGGCGACAGTCGCGAAGTTCAAGCTCGTCTGGCAAGCCGGACTCTTTCAAGATGCGCTTCCAATTCGAATAGACAACTTTCTTCATCTTCGGCTTGTCAGCGGAGTCGGCATGAAAGAGGTAGCCGTCACTGTCACCGACCACTGGCTTCAATAGATCAGCCAGTGTGGGGCACAGGGCAACCAGCCTCGTCTTGTCGCCCTTCGGGAGCCCGACTTCCTGACGGCCGGTCGGTCCAAGTTTGACCGCACGATCAATGACAATCACTCCTTGGGCAAAGTCGACCTGCTCGGCAGTGAGCGCCATTTGTTCGCTCAGCCTAAGACCCGCAAGGAAGTACAAACCAAGAAAGGCGCGATCGGCGGGAGCCTCCAACTTCCGGATGGCCTTCATCGCGTTTTCTGGTGTCACCACAATAGCTTCTCGGGCTTCAGGAGTCTCAAGCTTCACCTTTGAGAAGGCGTTCCGAAGGTTGGGGAACTTCTCGTAGGTGTCGATCGCGTCGTTCATCACCTTGACCAGCACCGCCTGAACGTCCTTCATTGTCGCCTTGCTCTTGCCAGCTTCCTTCATCGCTCGGAAGAACGCACGGGCGCGATCTACATCAATGAGCTGCACGGGAAGTGAGCCAAGTTCAGAGCGGCGCACGTTCGAGTTGTAGCGGCTGACTTTGGCCGCGATTGTCTGGAGCTTCATTCCGTCTTCGCTCCAGCGACCCGCATAGCCACACTCTGAAGTCCCGGCGAGATCGTCGAACCACGCATTGAGCGTTAGTGCCTTCTTGGTGTTCGACTCCTCAACCTTCTGGCCGGTGTGAACGCGAGCCTTAAGTTCCTTTAGGAACCTGGCTGCTTCGGCCTGGGTCGGGAAAGTGCGATCCACCGTCGTCAGGTCGTTGGACATCGGATCGTTGTATGACCACTGGACCCGCCACTTCCCAGCGAGTTTGCCGCTGAGACGCTTCCGGATGGAGCCTTCGCCCGAAATAGCTTTCGCCATGGTTCCTACAGTCTACCTCTGGTTTAGGAACCAATCTTAGGAACCATTTAGGTTCATTTGAACCTGGTGGAGATGATGGGATTCGAACCCACGACCTCTGCAGTGCGATGGTCGCAAATTGTGCAACTTTGGATGAAACGGGCCGATTTTGAACCTGTTTGACCTCTGCAGACTACAGCTGCAGAGGTCACGATCCTCAGCCTCTGACGACCCGGCAACAGGGACCCAATGTCCCACAGCAATTTCGCCATAATATGGTGTTGTGCGGTTGGGCCGTGCTCTGATCCTCGTATGGTTGCTCCTACTTGGACAAGCTCACGCTTGCTCCGGCACTTGGGTGCTGCCCGACGGTAAGGAGTGCCCCACTTGTCCGCGCGGACCTTGCGTCGACGGCGAATCGAAGAGCCAGTCTGAGCCAACGTTCTCGGTCAGTGAATCACAAGATTGCCATGAGTGCTGCACTCTGACGCCTTGCATTGATTCCAACGAGAAGCAAACGGCAGTCCCGTCTCAGCCGTTCCAGCCCGTTTTCGCGATCCTTCCGGGAGCGATTTGCTTGCCGGTCGTTCGGCCCATCGTCTGCAAGGTCGTTTTCGCGCGCATTGTACAGGGCTTTCCCAATGCCCCGCCCTCAACTTCTCCTTCGCGCGCCCCGCCATTCCAACTGAGCTAGTCGTTCGCTCCGCTCCGGCGGAGCCGTGACCCTAACTTCAGTTGGAGATTTCATGAGAACCCTAACCATGTTCTGCCTTGCTGGCGTCGCCATTTCGGCGCACGCCCAGCAGATCGGGCTTAACGACGTTCTTCGTTCGGCCCGATCTAATCGCCCCTTGCTTCAATCGGCTAGTCTTAGACTCAGCCAATCGAAGTTGACCAGTCGCGCTTTAGGGGCATATCCCACAACGCGTTTATTCGTTGGATATACGTCTGATCCCGAGACCGGTGGGTCTGACGATGACCTTGTCCTATCCCAACCCATCGACCTGTTTGGTCGAACGACCGCCTTTCGGCGCTCGGGCAGAGCTCTCGTTGCGGAAGCGGAAGCCAGCTTTCGCCAAGTCTCGCTGGACGTTCAAACTGAAGTTCTTGAGGCGTATCTTGACGCCGTCACATCGTCTGAACTGGCGAAGAGCGCTAAGGCGGTCCAGTCTGTCTATGAACAGCTCCATGAAGCAACGCGCTTACGGGTTGAAGGCGGAATTGCACCGGGCTTCCACCTAACGCAGGTCAGCCTTGATCTTGAGCAGGCAAAGCTTCGTGCCGAACAGCGCCAAGCCGAATTGGAGGCGGCACTGCGAAAGCTTGAATCTTCAAGCGGGTTAACCGAATTGCGCGACTTTCAAGCCGGGTTTCCGGACCTAGCCGTAGTTCAAACCGACTCGGAGGCTCTGAAGCGCCAGCGGCCGGAACTCATGCTCCTCGATGCACAAGCGCAACTTGCGGAGGCCGACATTGCCATTGCCCGAGCAAGCGGCCGACCGGAACTGGAGCTACAAGGGAGACGAACCCCATGGCAGGAGCGAAACGATCGGTACGGCCTTCGACTGCAGTTGTCCATCCCGCTCTTCGATCACGGTCGAGCCGCCTCGGAGTCAAAGGCCGCCGCATTGCGAGCGGAGGCAGCACGAAAAGCGCTTGCCGATGCGATAAAGCTCGCCGAGGGCGAAGTTGCAGCGGCTCAGATCGAAGTCAGGTCAGCAGATGATCAGGTCGGTAAGTATGAGGCTCTGGTCGGGCGGGCAAAGGAACTGGTGAACCGACTACGGCCCGGTCTCACCGAACAAGCGACGACTTTAATCGAGGTACTCGACGCAACCCGAGTGCTACGAGATCTTGAGCAAGCGTATATCGAAGCGCGAAGCCGTCTGGCACAAGCACAAGCGCGGCTGATCCGTGCATCAGGACAGATTCTGGAGGTGAATCCATGAAGAAATTCCAATTGATTTGGATTCTTGGCGTTCTCGCCGTTGCCTTGGCGGGGTGCGCGAAGGACGGAGGGGCGGCTGCTTCGATGGATGAGCATGGCCACGAAGAAGCGGGGCACACCGAGGGTGAATCAGGGGCTGCCAAAGAGGAAGCTGGTCACACCGAAGACATCCAGCTAACTGCAGAGGCCATCAAGATCGCCGGAATTGAGACGCAACTTGCAAAGCAGAGGCTGCTTCAGCAAGAGTTGAGGGTTCCGGGAACGGTCACTGCTTCGTCCCACGGCCGGGCGATTGTGACTCCGCCCGTTGGTGGGCAAGTCGTTCGGCTTCATGTGAAGCCTGGTGACCGAGTTCGAGCTGGACAACCTATCGCGACACTGCGTTCCGGAGAGCTGGCACAAGCGTCAGCGCAGATCATCGAAGCGCAGCAAGGGGTCGTTTCGGCGCAGGCTGCAGTAAGAGAAGCAACTGCCGAGATCAATTTGGCAAACGCGAAATTGCGCACAGCCAAACAGCAATTGGCCCGGCAACAAGCATTCGCCAAAACGGGTGCATTTAGTCAGCCCGCTCTCCAAGCCGCCCAAAAGGAACTGGCCGACGCCGAAGCGGAGCTTGAAAAGGGAAAACAAGACCAGGCTGTTCATGAAGCTCAACTGGAACGGGCGGAACGTCTCTACAAACAGGAGCTCATCTCGCGCACGGAGCTGGAGCAAGCCAGGCTCGAGGTGGCTACCGACAAGATTCGACAGCGCAATGCTGAGAGAAGGATTGAACTCTCTAAGGCGACATTTGAGCGTGAGCGAAAGATTGCCGAACAAGGTCTATCGAATTTGCGAGAAATTCAAGCCGCAGAAGCAGAGGTTCGTTCCGCAAACCTCGAAGTCCAACAAGCACACATCCGGCTTGGCTCCGCGAGTGCCGGTGTGGTAGCAGCCAAGAAAAAAGTTGAAGCGGCAAGAACTGGCTATTCGGCCTTGGCCGGGTCAGGACGGGCGTCCGGTGGATTGCTCGTCGTAAACGCTCCCATCAGCGGCGTTATCGTCGATCTTGAAGCCACTATTGGTCAAGCCGTAGAAAGGACGACTGAGCTGGGCGAGATTGAGAACCTTTCCTCCGTTTGGGTCGTGGCGCAGGTCTCTGACAAGCAGATCGGAAGGGCAAAAGTTGGAAGCGTCGCACAGGTAAGTGTCAGCGCCTATCCCAATCGTGTATTCAATGGCCTAATCCAGTCGATAGGAAGCCGCCTCGATCCAAAGACGCGGTCCATGCCGGTTCAAGTCCTTGTTGATAACTCGCACTCGCAGCTAAGCAGCGGTATGGCCGTGACGGTTCGTTTGGGTGTCGGGTCTCGATCTCAAGCTTTGACCGTTCCAGTCAGCGCGATCGTCGAGGACGGAGACGCTCGAAAGCTGTACATCGCTGAGGACGGCGGCAAGTTTGAAGAACGCACGGTCATTCTCGGACGAACCCAAGGGGATTTTGTCGAGATACTCGAAGGCGTTTCCATGGGTGACCGGGTGGTCAGCAAGGGTGCCTTCGTGCTTAAGAGCGAGAAGGTCAAGGGCGAACTCAAGGGGCATGAGCATTAATGCTAGACCGCCTCTTACACTTCAGCCTCACTCAACGATTGCTCGTGTTCGCCGGAACGATCGGGCTTGTTTTTTGGGGGGTCCTTTCGTGGACCAGGCTCAACTTAGACGCGGTTCCAGACATTACTACCAACCAGGTTGCCATCAACACCGAGACGGGGGGAATGGGGCCCGAGGAAGTCGAGCGGTTGGTGACTTTTCCTATCGAAACGGCCATGTCGGGCTTGCCCGGCGTCATGAACACTCGGTCGCTTAGCCAATATGGGCTTTCGCAGGTCACTGTGACATTCCACGATAACGTGGACATCTTTTTTGCGCGGCAATTGGTAAACGAACGCCTAAGCCGGGTTATGGCGGAGCTTCCCACGAACCTCGATGCTCCGCAAATGGGCCCGGTCTCGACCGGACTTGGCGATATCTACATGATCGCGTTAGAGAGTGACAAGAGATCGATCACCGATCTGAGAACGATCATGGACTGGCAGATCGCACCTCAGCTTCGCTCCCTCACCGGGGTCGCTGAAGTCAATGTAGCTGACGGCAATGTCAAGCAATATCAAGTGATCGCGGACACGTCCCGACTCCAAGCGCGGGGGCTGGGAATCCATGACCTTATCGAAGCGCTACAAAATAACAACCAGAATGCGGGCGGCGGCGTCCTGGATGCTGGCGGTGAGAGGACGCTTATCCGGTCAGTCGGAATGGCTTCCAATCCTGCTGAAATCGAAACAATCCCCGTAACCTCAGAGGACGGCACCCCCGTCCTCGTTCGCGACGTGGCCGAAGTCAAAACGGGAACACCGGTGGTGACGGGTCTTAGCACCAAAGATGGCCATGAAGCTCTCCTCGCCATTGCGATGATGCTCAAGGGTGCCAATGGACGAACAGTCGCTCAGGCGGTGGACGCGAAGATTGAAGAGATCAAGGCACAACTCCCTGACGATGTCAAGCTGACCACGGTCTACAACCGCGCCCACCTTGTCGATAAGACGGTCGGCACAGTTGAGAAAAGCCTGCTGGAAGGCGGATTGTTCGTCATCGTTGTCCTCCTTATCTTGCTCGGCAATTGGCGCGGTGCGTTGATTGTCGCTTCAGCGATTCCTCTCTCAATGCTCTTCGCCATCGGCATGATGAACCAGTGGGGCATTTCAGGCAACCTGATGAGCCTCGGCGCGATCGACTTCGGTCTCATCGTGGATGGCGCTGTTGTTATGATCGAGAACGCGGTGCGCAGGCTTGCCGAGGCCCGCGAGCATGCGGGGAAGACACTGAGCCGCCACGATGTGCGGCATGTAGTCTGGGAGTCCTCGAAAGAAGTAGCTAAGCCGACAGCATTCGCGGTTTCGATCATCACCGTGGTCTATCTGCCGATCCTGGCACTCGAAGGAACCGAAGGCAAGATGTTCAAACCGATGGCCTTCACGGTCGTCTTTGCGCTTCTAGGCGCGTTGGTTTTGACCCTCACGTTGGTTCCGGCTCTTGCAAGCCTCTTCTTGTCCGGTGACACGCGCGAAGGAAAGAATCCAATCATGGGATTCTTCAGCCGTGTTTACAAACCGGCGTTGAACTTTACCCTCCGAGCGAAGGCAATCGTTGTTATAGGGGCGGTCGCCCTTTTGGGGGTTTCAGCTTGGCTCTTCACCACTTTAGGAGCTGAGTTCATCCCGACGTTGGATGAAGGCGATCTCGTTGTGCAGCCAATTCGTATCCGCACCGTCAACGCAGAGGAGACGATCCGGCTCGTAACTGCCGCCGAGAAGAAGGTGCTTGAAGTTCCTGAAGTGATCACGATGTTCTCCCGGAGCGGAACGCCAGAAGTCGCCACCGATCCAATGCCGCTAAGTCTCACCGACAGCTTCATCATGCTGAAAGAGCGCGATCAGTGGCGGGCCGGGATGACCAAAGAGAAGATACGCGAAGAGATCGAGGAGAAGCTCAACGAAGTTCCTGGACAAGGCTATAACTTTTCGCAACCTATCGAAATGCGGTTCTCGGAGTTGGTGTCCGGAGTCAAAGCGGATATAGGGATCAAAGTGTTTGGCGAAGACCTCGAAGTCCTTCGTCAGAAGGCTGAAGAGATCCGGGCGGTTGTGGCGGAAATCCCCGGCGCGGCCGACGTCGAAGTCGAGCAGGTTGAGCCGATTCCCGTCCTCCAAATCGACATCGACCGCGAAGCCATTGGGCGGTTCGGCGTATCGATCAGCGAAGTTCAAGAGTTGATCAGCTCGGCCTTGGGCGGCGAAGAAATCGGGCAGATTCGTGAAGGGGACAAGCGGTATGAACTGATCGTTCGCTTACCTGCCGAAGTACGAAACGACGCTGATGCAATCGCTAGTTTGCCCGTCAAGCTCGCCAACGGAGAATCGGTCCCGCTGTCGAGTCTCGCACACATCGACAACCAGCCAGCTCCGGCCCAAATCAGTCGGGAATCGGGCAAGCGTCGGGTGGTCGTCCAACTCAACGTTCGCGGAACCGATCTCGCCGGGTTTGTCGCAAACGCCCAAAAAGCCATAGACCAGAAGGTGAAGTTGGACGAAGGCTATTACATCACATGGGGTGGCCAGTTTGAAAACCTGCAACAAGCGAGCGCACGGCTGATGATCGTGGTGCCCCTGGCACTTGCCCTGATCTTTTCGCTGCTCTTCATGACCTTTGGTTCTATTAAGCAAGCCTTGCTTATCTTCACAGGCGTACCGCTCGCGGTAACGGGTGGAGTCCTTGCCTTATGGGTCAGAGGGCTGCCTTTCAGCATTTCGGCTGGCGTAGGCTTCATCGCCTTGTCCGGCGTGGCTGTCCTGAACGGCGTCGTGATGGTATCGGCGATAAACCGATTGAGACAAGAAGGCAAGCTCTTGGTAAAAGACGCGGTCAAGGAAGGCGCTCAACAGCGACTTCGCCCGGTGCTCATGACCGCACTTGTAGCCGCGCTTGGATTCATTCCGATGGCGCTCAACACGGGCATTGGAGCAGAAGTCCAAAGACCTCTGGCAACGGTTGTTATCGGCGGAATCGCTTCTGCCACGCTACTCACCCTTCTGGTTCTTCCCGTTCTTTATACGTGGTTCGAGCGCGATAACGAAGTTCCGGAGGAACTATGAAGACGGTCTTCCACATCGGCAAGATGGATTGCCCCACGGATGAAGGCATTATTCGGAATCGCCTAAAGGGCATGGAGGGGATCGAGAAGCTTGACTTCGATCTCATGAGTCGCAAGCTGACGGTCTTCCACGAACATTCCGACGAAAGCAATATTCAGCGAGCTCTCGAATCGGTAGGAATGGATCCAAAGCTTGTCAGTGAGAACGAGCCCGAACCGGCTGGGCATAGACCGGCTGTTCCAGTACTTGATCGATGGCTCATGGGAGCTTCCGGCGTCCTCGCGGTGACCGCCGAAGTCACCGCGTGGACTTCTGGCACTGAACGGTCGTGGCCCGTTATGGCTCTAGCCCTTGGTTCGATTGCACTCGGCGGGAGGGAAACGATTCGTAAGGGAATCGTTTCCCTGCGCACACTGACACTGAACATCAATTTCTTGATGACCATCGCGATCATTGGGGCGGCCTTCATCGGCCAATGGCCAGAAGCGGCAATGGTCACTTTCCTCTTTGGCGTGGCTGAAATGATCGAAGCACTCTCCCTCGATCGCGCTCGTCATGCGATTCGCTCTCTCATGGAAATGTCGCCTGATCGTGCGCTGGCGCTTGTCGACAGCGACTGGAGAGAAGTCACCACGGCTGAAATAATGGTGGGGCAGCTTGTTCGTGTACGCCCTGGGGAAAGGATTGCCTTGGACGGCATCATCAAGACTGGAGCGTCCGCAGTTAATCAGGCCCCCATTACCGGCGAAAGCATGCCCGTACCCAAGGAACTTGGGGATCAGGTCTTCGCAGGGACGATTAACGAGAAAGGCAGTTTCGACTTTGAGGTGACTGCGAACACAGGTCAAACGACATTGGCGCGGATCATTCGAGCGGTTCAGCAAGCCCAGAGTCAGAAGGCGCCCACGCAGCGTTTTGTCGATCAGTTCGCCCGGTACTACACTCCTATTGTCGTCGTTCTGGCAATTCTGATTGCCGCCATTCCGCCGCTACTCTTTGCCGAGCCGTTCTCGGCTTGGCTTTACAGGGCATTGGTGCTCCTGGTAATCGCGTGCCCTTGCGCGCTGGTCATCTCGACCCCGGTCACAGTCGTTAGTGCGCTCGCGTCGGCCGCACGACGAGGGATTCTGGTGAAGGGTGGCGCCTACATCGAGGAGGGTCGAAGGCTCTCGCAGATTGCTCTGGATAAAACCGGCACATTGACCCACGGCTCGCCGATGGTGACAGATGTTGTACCCCTTGACTCCATCGAGGGAGCTGAGCTGCTTCGCCTGGCGGCTAGCCTGGATGCTCCTTCGGAACATCCTGTGGCCACAGCCATCGTCACCGCGTACGAAGGAGAGATTGCTTCGGTCGGAGAATTCGAGTCTATCACTGGTCGCGGGGTCAAGGGAGTCGTCGATGGGCAGCAGTATTTCCTTGGAAACCACCGGCTAGCTCATGAAGAAAAATATTGCCGCGCTGAGGTCGAGGCTGTCTTGGAACGATTTGAAGAGCAGGGCAAAACGGTCGTTATTCTCGGCGACAAAGATCGAGCGCTCGGAGTCATCGCCGTAGCCGATACCGTCCGCGAAACGAGCATTCAAGCAATAAAGGAGCTACACGAGTTGGGGGTGAAGACCCTTATGCTCACCGGTGATAACGTCAGAACGGCGAAGGCCATTGCTGCCCAAGTTGGAATTGACGACGCGCGCGGCGATCTGCTTCCGGAAGACAAACTAACAATTATCACGGAACTCACGGCCGAGCATGGCCATATTGGAATGGTCGGCGACGGCATCAATGATGCCCCGGCGCTGGCTCAGGCGAACGTTGGTTTCGCAATGGGCGCGGCAGGAACAGATACAGCACTAGAGACCGCCGACGTTGCACTGATGCAGGACGATCTTCGAAAAATCCCAGAGTTCATTCGTCTTAGTCGTCGAGCCTCGCTCGTGTTGAAGCAGAACATCATCTTTGCCATTGGCGTGAAGGCCGTTTTCTTCATTCTCGCGTTCATCGGAGTCGCGACCCTTTGGATGGCTGTCTTTGCCGACATGGGCGCGAGTCTGTTGGTAGTTGCAAATGGCCTGAGGCTATTGCGAACTCCGAATGCCTCGCAGCTTAGGAACCAATCGTAGGAACCAAGTTAGGTTCAATTGAACCTGGTGGAGATGATGGGATTCGAACCCACGACCTCTGCAGTGCGATTGCAGCGCTCTCCCAGCTGAGCTACATCCCCACCATGGAGTTCAGGCCCTAGGTGCTCGTACCGAGCACGCGGAACCGCCGGGATGGTCCGAGATCAACCCCCGAACCGCGAGGCGGTATACCGGACGTCTACTTCGAGATAACATGAGTGCCGTGCACAGAACGCCTGGGGTTTTGCCCCACCCTCGTCATTAGCTAGCGAAGGAGAAGTGCCCAGGGGCCATGGACAACTCGACGAAGTCTTATATTCCCACTCCGGCGGGTTCGCGGACGTAGGAGCATCCCTTGCGGCTGCAGCGGATGGTGGTACCGGATTTCAGGGTCTTCTCCACCAGCGAGCCACCACACACAGGGCACTTCTCGCCGGTAGGTGGGTCCCACGTCGTATTGTCGCACTCAGGATAGCGAGAGCACCCGTAGAACGTGCGCCCTCGTTTGGACCGCCGCTGCAGCATCTGGCCCTGTCCGCACACCACGCAGGGCACCCCAGTCTCTCCCTCCATCGGCAAGGTTTTCTTACATTTCGGGTAGCCGCTGCAGGCATAGAACTCTCCGGTACGCCCCTTGCGTATCACCATCGGCTCCCCGCAGACGGGGCAGATCTTGTCCGACTCGCGCACCTTTGGCTCCTCGCCCGGCATCGGCAACGTCTTCTTGCACTTGGGGTATCCCGTGCACGCCAGAAACTCACCGGAGCGCCCCGTGCGAATCACCATCGGCTTGCCACACTCGGGACACACTTCGTCCGTGGGCTTCGGTTCCGGCCGTTGCGCCTCACCCGGCAGGGGCTTGCTGTTCGTACATTCCGGATACCCGGTGCAGGCGAGGAAGCGCCCACGCCTCCCCACGCGAATCACCATAGCCTTGCCGCACTTCTCGCACACTTCATCGGTCTCTTCTGGCGGCGGGCCTATGGGCGCGGTCTGTTTGCACTCCGGGTATCCCGTGCAGGCAAGAAACTCCCCGCGCCAGTTCCTCTTTACTACCATAGGCCTGCCGCATGCGGGGCAAGTTCTGCCCTTGATTCCCAGTGCGTCTTCCAGCTGGTCCTTCATCGGGTCGTAGAATTCGCGTACAACTTCGACCCAGTTTGCACCGTTTTCGGCGATCTTGTCCAAGTCCTCTTCCATATGTGCCGTGAAGCGCACGTCGAACGTAGATGGAAACGCCTTGACCAGCGCGTCGCACACCTGCTCGCCAAGCTCCGTCGGCGCGAACACACGTTTGGTCACCGTCACGTACTTACGCTCCACGATCACGGAGAGAATCTGCGCGTAGGTGCTAGGGCGCCCGATGCCGTGCTGTTCCAACGCCTTGACCAACGTGGCTTCGGAGTAGCGCGGGGGTGGCTGGGTGAAGTGCTGCTCGGGGATCAGGTCCAGCAGTGTTAGTATCTGGTCCTTTTTCAACTCGGGCAGCGGTGCTTGCTGCTCTTCGGCACCGTTGTCGGTGCCCTCGGAGTACACCGCGGTGAAGCCTCGGAAGAGCATCACGCTCCCGGTAGCGCGAAGCCAATACTCGCCGGCCTTGATATCCACTGTCGTCACTTCATAGCGTGCATCCGCCATCTGACTGGCGATGAACCGGTTCCAGACCAGCTCGTACAGCTTGAGCTGCTGCGGTGTCAGGTAGGCAGAGACCGAATCCGGGGTTCGGTGAGGGTCCGTCGGCCGAATGGCTTCGTGCGCGTCCTGCGCGCCCTTCACCTTCTTGGCGGCTCGCACACCGCTCGGCAGGTAGTCCGCGCCGAAGCGGTCGCGAATCAGATCGGCAGCGGCACGCTTCGCCTCGTCCGCCACTCGGGTCGAGTCGGTTCGCATGTAGGTGATGAGGCCCGTAGAACCTTGCGCACCCAACTCGATCCCTTCGTACAGTTCCTGAGCAATGCGCATCGTTTGCTTCGCACTGAAACCGAGTTTACGCGATGCTTCCTGTTGCAGCGTGCTGGTTATGAATGGCGGAGCGGGGCTTTTCTTGCGCTGCGCCTTGGAGACTTTGTATACGAGATAAGTGGCCTCACGCAGTTCGTTAGTTACAGCGGTCGCGTCCGCCTCGTTTGCCAGCTCGATCTTCTGATCGCCCTTTGCACGAAGTTCCGCGCGGAACTCATTCTTCTTAGTGTCTGGAGTCAGATCTGCGGCAACCGTCCAGTATTCCTGGGGCACGAAGGCGCGGATCTCGCGCTCTCGCTCCACGATGAGCCGTAGGGCAACGGACTGCACCCTACCCGCGCTGAGGTTGCGATTGCCGATGGACTGCCAAAGATACGGGCTTAGCTTGTAGCCGACCAACCTATCGAGGATTCGCCTCGCTTGCTGTGCGTTCACCCGCCGCATGTCTATGGTCCTCGGGTGTGCCAGCGCGTTTTCGACGGCGGTCTTCGTGATCTCGTTGAACTCGATGCGCAGCGGGTCCTTCAGGTCGAGGGCTTGCTCCAGATGCCACGCGATAGCCTCGCCCTCACGGTCGGGGTCGGTGGCGATGTACACCCGGTCGGCTTCCTTCACCGCCTTTTGCAGACGGGCGAGATGCTCCTTTCGGTCGGGCAGCGGCACGTAGGTCGGCGCGAAGTCGTTGTCCAGGTCTACGCCGAACTCCTTCTGCGGTAGGTCGCGAACGTGACCCATGGACGCAGCAAGCTCGAACTGACCGCCGAGAAAATTCTTCAGCGTCTTGGTCTTCGCAGGGCTTTCAACAATGATGAGGGGCTTTGGCATTCTCTTTTCGTCGGCGGTGCGGCCCGCACGAGCCCGCAGACTACCGAGCCTTCCCTCCGCCTGTCAAGCAGGGCCCGACCGCAACGTCCGTCCTCGCATGGAGTCTTCGGCATCTAGTATCGGCAGGTTCCCACCTAGGTCGACAGAGTGCCTCGGGGCAATTCGGCTCGCCGAACCCAACGCAGAATGCAGCGCTCCAGCAAGCGGCTGATTTTGGTTCCAAGGAACTCTCGCGGGTGAAGCGGCCGAACCCAGATGGTGAGCATCCCCACGCGGTTTCCGCCCCAAATGTCCGTGAAAAGCTGGTCACCGACCATCGCCGAGTCCCTCGGCGTCGCGCCCAGCCTCTCCATGCCGAGCAGAAAACCGCGACGGCTCGGCTTCATGCGCGCTCGTACGTAGGGAACTTCAAGCATCTCCGATAGCGACTGCAGCCTTGCCATGTTTCGGGTGTTGGACAGGATGCAGAACCGCAGGCCCGCGGCGTGGCCCTTCGCCAACCAGCCCTCCACCTCGTCTGCGACCTCCCGGCTCCGCCAAGGGGTGAGGGTATTGTCCAGGTCCAAGAAGACGTGCCGGATACCCCGCTCCAAAAGGTGCTCCGGTTGGAGGTCGCTTACGTGCTCCGCGTACACGTTCGGGCAGAAGGGGCGCAGCAGCCTCGGAGCCTTGGAGCGGTCGAAGAACGTGCAGTCGTTCACTGGGCACGCTCCACGGCGATCTTGCGCCGATTGGCAACGTGCTCGGCGAAGGTGCGCGCGAACAGATGAGAACCGTCCGGCTTGGCTACGTAATAGAGGTATTCGGTCTTGGCGGGTTTGGCGGCAGCCTTCAGCGATGCGAGGCCGGGGTTGCAGATGGGTCCCGGCGGAAGCCCTTTGTTACGATAGGTGTTGTAGGGCGAAGGATGCTCCAGGTCGCGGTAGGTGACTCGAGACTTCCACTCTCCGATGCCGTACAGCACGGTTGCATCGATCTGCAGCGGCATTCCTTTCTTCAGCCTTCCTTCGATGACACCGGCAATCAGCGCACGCTCGTCATCCCGCTTGGCTTCCATCTCCACCATGGATGCAATAGTAACCAAGCGGTGCAGATCGAAGTCCGCCGGGATGTCCGCTTCATTGATCTTCCGGGAGAAGGTGGCCAGAAGCACCATGGCGACGTCCTCGGGCCGGGTCTTCGGGCGGAAGTAGTAGGTGTCGGGAAACAGATAGCCCTCGAGGGTCTTCACATTCCTCAGGAAGTGCGCGGTGCTGCTGACTTTTTCGGGCTCCGCGCACACCGCAGCGAACTCGGCCTCCGAGCAGATCCCTTTGTCCTCCAGCTCCTTCGCGATCCACGCCTGGTTTCGCCCTTCTGGAATGGTGATTCGGATGAGCAGCGTGTTGCGCTCTGCAAGTGACCGCAGGAGCGCGGGTGTCGAAAGTGAGGGAGCGAGGTCGTATTGGCCCGGATGCAGTGGCCTTCGTCCCGTTCCGGAGGCCGCCAGATAGATTCGCGCGGCTACCACGCTACGAATCAGCTTGCGCTCCGCCAGACGCTCGATTGCAGCCGACCACCCATCCCCATCCCGCACGGGAAAGGCGGTGTGACCCGTGCCACCGACCGGCGACAGCGCCCACGCAAACCACGCGCCCGCCAGCGCAATTGGACCTACGACTACCAGGGCGAGGACGAGCCTACGTCGCACGGCCTAGCTCGTCCAGCAATTCCTGGAGCAGTACGACGGCGGCTATGCTGTCGCCGGATGCAGCGCGGCGCTTGCGAGAGGCTCCGGCCTCGACCATGAACTCTTCGGCTTTCGCAGTCGTCAGTGCCTCGTTGCGAAAGACTATCTTCAGACCGGTCAGCGCAGCCAAGCTTTCGGCCGCGCGGCGGATTGGCTGGCACTGCGGGGTCTCGCCACCGTCGGCGTTCAGGGGCAACCCGATCAGGAGAGCATCGGCTTCGTGCGTCCGGACGACCTCGGCGAGGGCCTCGGGGTCCACGCCGTGGCTCCCGAAGTCCAGGGCGCGCTGCGGGAAGGCGATGCCGACGCATGTGTCTCCGGTGGCGATGCCGACGCGCCGCTCGCCGATGTCCAGGGCCACGTATCTCATGCGGGGCCGATTCTACCGTCCGAGAGCGCTGCCGAACGGGGCGTGCACCTGCTTCAGCACTCCAGCCGGAAGAAGCTGCGCGCATTGTCACGCAGCACCATCGTGGCGATCCGGGCCGCATCGTCGTGCGATAGGTAGTTATCCTCTACCTTCTGGGCGAGCACTCGCGCAACGTTCTCCCTAGCCATCTCGGCATGCGCCACTACTCCCTCTACGAACAGGTAGTCCCCCCCGAACGCGAAGATTTTGGACGCCGGAATCAGCTCCAGCCACTCGCTGAGCGCGCGGCGCGAGCCGATCGCCGTGATGATGTTTGTCCAGCAGAGGTCCGCGTGAACCCCAGGGAACATCTTGGCGAGTGCCGCCAACTCTCGCCAGTAGGGATAGCCGGCGTGGAACAGGTCGAAGCGACCCCCCGGATAGGTCATGAGCAATTCTGTTAGGTGGAGCGGGTTCGTCCACTCGAGGTAGTTTCCGTTGCCTTCCTGTAGCCCCGTATGTATTTGCATGGGCACGTCGTGCTCCACGCATAACTGCACGAGGCGGTGGAACACATAGTCCTGTAGCGGCTTCACCTGGTCGAAGGCTGCCGGCTCCTCGCTGTGCACAGCGACCTCGAATGCCCGGCACGCTTCCGCCTCCGACGGGTTGGCATAGGCGAGGGTGCGCTCGTACGCCAGTCCGGACTTGACGCACGCCATGCCCCCTTCCCGGTTGCGCTGAAACTCCGCTTCCAACGCGTTGACGAGGTCGTACGGCGAGTGGATGGAGACGCAGCACTGCGACTCGCGAGCCTTGAGATCGGCTCGGCTGCGGACGAACACGAGATCGTCGAAGCGGATGGCCGGCACGAAGAGCTCCCGGTCCACCTCCAGCGTGCCTCCATCCAACACGCTTACTGCGATGTTGGCCTTCTCCTTCAGCACCCAACGGTAATAGCCCGGCTTGCGGCACTCACGCATTCGCTCGGCGAACGGCCGATACGTGTCGCGGCTCAGGCCCGGGAGGTCGAAGAGCCGCCGGATGGCCATATCGACGGCGCGGCAGTATGCGGTGTTACGCGCCTTCTCCCAGTGAGGCTCGAAAAGAGCCCACTTGTCGTCGAGCGGCGTGTCGGCGCTACGCACGCGCTCTAGGTCGGTCGCGGGCATGCCCGCCGACACGAGGTCCACGCTGGCATAGTGCATGAAGAAGCGCGAGAAGTCCACCAGACCTTCGTCAGCCGCCAGCCAGGCTGCCTCGGGCTCGATGTGCTCGTGCGTGTCCACCAGGGTGATCGCGTCCACGTGTTGCCGCAATGATTCGTAGGTGACTGCCATTCGCTCACCTCCTCGCCGCCTCGGTGCCGCGCAGCCTGGCGGCACCTGCCAAGCGCCCCATTCGGGTTGGAGTGCGGTTCTCCTGCCCAGCATATCTCGCGGCATTGCCCTACAGTGCGCTACCCTCTTGTCCTACACCAGGTTTGTGACCCAGCGATAGAATGACTGCAGCGCAGTCAACGAGCAGCCGTCGATTCGAGGCTGGTGCTCGGTATCGCCGGGCCGGATCGAGAGGTACTGCTTCACAGATGACCGCGCATGCGGCCTCGAAGCGCACACGCTTGACCGGGCCGCACGTCGGCCCAGGATAGGGGCGTGATCGCGCTCGAAGGGTTTTGCATCGGGAGGTCGAAAAATGATACGCAATCTTCCCGCTGCGAGTGCGATCTTGGTCAGCTCGCTCGCACTCGCCAGCATCGGGATAGCGACCCTCACTCCGGTCGAGGATCTCGGCAAGAACCTCTTCTTCGACACCAACCTCTCCACACCGCCGGGGCAGTCCTGCGCGGCATGCCATGCCCCCGAGGCGGGGTTCACCGGCCCGATATCTGATATCAACGCTACCACCGTCGTGTACCCAGGCGCGGTGCACACCCGGTTCGGAAACCGAAAGCCACCGACTTCGGCGTACGCGTCCTTTAGTCCCCCGTTTCACTACGATCCGGATGAGGATATGTACATCGGTGGGCAGTTCTGGGACGGGCGAGCCAGCGACCTCGTCGAGCAGGCGAAGGGGCCATTCCTGAACCCGCTCGAGCAGAACAACCCGAACGCAAAGAAGGTGTGTATCGCAGTAGCGCACTCCGGCTACGCGATGCTGTTCAGAGATGTGTTCGGACCCGACTCGCTCGACTACGTGAAGGACGTAGACGGAACATATCACCGCATCGCGACGGCGATTGCGGCTTACGAGGCGTCGCCCGAGTCGGACCAGTTCACATCGAAGTTCGACTATTACCAGATGGGACTGGTAGACCTGACTCCGCAGGAACTGTGGGGCAAGGAGCTGTTCGAGGGCAAGGGCAAGTGCGCCGAGTGCCATCCGAGCACACCTGGCCCCTATGCGGACAAAGCTCTTTTCACCGACTACACCTATGACAACCTAGGCATACCACGCAACCCAGCGAACCCGTTCTACAAGATGCCGAAGAGCATCAACCCGCTCGGAGCGGCATGGGTAGATCTGGGGCTCTACTGGACCACGGGGCGAGATCAGGACAAAGGCCTGATGAAGGTACCTACCCTGCGCAACGTAGACAAGCGGCCCTATCCTGGGTTCGTCAAGGCCTATGGTCACAACGGCTTCTTCAAGTCGCTGAAGGAGATCGTGCACTTTTACAACACTAGGGATGTGCCCGGAGCGGGATGGCCTCCGCCGGAGGTACCCGAGAACGTAAACGTGGATGAGCTCGGGAACTTGGGGCTTACTGACGAAGAGGAGGACGCGATCGTCGCGTTTATGACGACGCTGTCCGACGGCTACGTCTTATCACCCTAGTGCTTGGCGCCAAGCGCCGTGGTCGGAGAGGGGCGCGGGCGAAACCGCCCGCGCCCCGTCGTTTGCAAGAGTCCGAGTGGATGCCTAGACGTTGCAGTTGCCATCCACGCGCAACCTATCGCGGGAGAGTACTCTCTGCAGCCGAGAGTCGGGGCTCTGACAGCCTTCTCAACGCCCTGGCTCGGGTTCGCATGTCAGCACCATCCGATGGCATGGCACACCCTCGACGGCCGCATGCGCACACGTGTCTCTAGAGTGCTACGGCTCTCCCTGCTCCCCGAAGGAGACCAGTACCAAGTTCAGATCGCCGAGTGCCACCGCCCCGTCGCCATCTATGTCCGTGTGCGGCGAACCAACGGTGCCGAAAGCGAGAAGCACCGCATTCAGGTCCGACATGTCCACCCGATTATCATTGTTAGCATCGCCCGGCTTCAGCAAGACCGTTACACCCAGTGGGCTCGGGACGCTGACGGTCGCCGCGACGCTACGCAGCCAGCCCGGTGCCTTCACCGCTATGTCCCACGTACCGGCGGGGATGTCGTCCGGCAGCTCGAAGGTGCCAGCGGTAGTCAGCGGCAGGTAGAAGAGGCCGACGGTCTGCGTCTGTCCCGGCTCTCGAAGCTGGACCTCTACCGTAACCGCGGAGCGGTCACCGACGTACTCCGGCATCAGCACTGCTGCCATGCCATTCGACACGTTGGCAAGGTGAGCGATTCCTGCAATCGCCGCTATGGCGCACTCACGCTGGAACTGCGGGTGCAGGTAGTCCCACGTGTCCGTGGTCCTATGGTAGTTAGGATTGGAGCCACCCCATATTTGGTCGGCCGTAGCCTCGGCTACCATGCAGTTGGGGATGCCGGCGTAGCCGAACGCCCACTGATCACTCGGGCACTGCTCGTGTCTTGCCACCGCTCGGCCGGGGTTGTAGTATTGGCTGAGCTGCGCCACCAGATCCGCGAGAGGATAGATGTAGTTGCACTGTGCGACCACGATCGGGGTACCGGGGTTCTTCTCGTATGCTGTCATGTCGCAGTTGATAGCTCCTAGAAACTGCCTGCCGCCGGGGTTCTGCACGTAGTAGCTGCTACCCAGCATCCACTGCTCCTCCCCGGTGAACAGCACGAACTCGACCGCGTACTCAGTGGGGTAGTTCTGCAGGAGGAGCGCCGCTTCCATTACGATCGCGCTGCCCGAGGCGTTGTCGTCTGCGCCGGGCGCGTTCGTCCAGTTCTGGTTCGAGACGGAATCCAAGTGTGCACAGATGACGAAAACCTGATTCGTCCCGTTCGTTCCCGGCTTGCGGGCGATTACGTTCGGCGCCGCAGGATAACCGTCCACGGTGCCCCACGTCTGCAGGGTTACTGTGTAACCGAGCGATTCGAACCACGCCTTCGTCCAGTTGGCTGCGGCAAAACACCCGCTCGAAGGTGTGTATCGTGTCTTGATCGAGGAGGTGGCTCCGCTAAGGTACTTGATGTTGTCCATCATCCTATCGGCGGAGATGGCGTTGACGATGTCCTGCTCGGGGGTGCCGAAGCAGGCTAGCGCAGCGAGCGTAGCGGCGAGGGCAACTGCTTTCATGTTCAACCTCCTATGGCGCGCGGAGGCTCGTACGCGCGCCGCGTCGGTGCCTGCACATCCACACACATAATAACCCGATCCGTGCGAGAATGCACGTTCCAGTTACGAATTCTTGAGAATGGGGATGTCCGTTGCTTCTGCAGACACCGAAATGCCCAGGGACCGGAACCACGGGAACAAGTCCTCGCCTACCGCCCTGCTCCACACGGCGACGCAGTCGTCGAGCGTGTAACCAGACCTTCCGGGCTTCAGGGTCTGCCTCTTCTCACGGAAGTACTTTGCAATAGCGCCCGGGCCGTATTTGGCCTCCAGCTCCTCGAAGATGTAGAACGTCTTGCCCCAGACGACCTCGTTCGGCGCATCGGGTTTCTTGATGTCCACAGCCGTGAAGTCGGGGTCCTTGGCCCGCGCCCGCTCGATGGCTTTCTTCAGCGTCTCGTCGGCCTCGGGCATGCCCATGCGCCTGCCCACCTGAATGCCCAGATAGGTGGCGATGGGCTCGTTCCACACGGGCTCGGCGTAGGGGAGCACCCACGAATGCCCGGCCTCGTGTCCGATCAGCTCTATCATCGGGTAACGGTTCTTCGGGTAGTCGCCCCACCATGCGCCGATGGCAATCCGCTCGCCGCTGGAGAAGCCGCCACCGCCCGTCGGGAGCAACAGCAGCCTGCCGATCATGCCGGGCGAAGGTTCCACCCCAGTGATAGCGACTAGATGGGGTCTGACCTCCAGGTACTCCTTGGTGATCATGTCTGCAAAGGGCTTCATCCCTTCACTGAACTCGACGGTGAGAGGGCCGACCTGCTGCGTGAGCTCTGCAAACTGCCCCTGCAGCGGCTTTTGCGGGTCCACCTTCTTTCCCTTCGCTAGGTCCAGCAGCAGCGGCTTCACCCAAGTCGCGTTGATGGGGTCGCTCGCGTCGGGACGGTTGCCGAAGAGCCCGCGGATGCCGACGAGTACGTGGCCCTTTCCGTAGGTCCGCCGTGCTAGAACCGGCTTGTCGGCCGCATCTTGCACCAAGGTCTTCCATCCTGGGCCGAGCTTCAGCACCCCGCCACCGTAGAACTCCACCTTGTCCGCCGCGAGCGATTTGTCTGCGATGAGGGGTTGCTTTGCGCGCTCGGCCAAGAACTCGGCGCCGAAAGCCTTCACCAGCTTCTGAATGCTCACCGGTTCGACCCCGATCTGGTCGGAGAGGATGACCACACCCCCGCCACCCTGCGCGAACGCTCTCACGTGCGCGATGGACCGTGCGTCGTAGTCCACCCTCGTCTGCCCGCTGCTCAGCACGAGCAGGTTGGCGTTCTCCAGGTCCTGCTTCCAGAGCGAGCCCCAGTTGCGAACGTCCACGCCGTTCTCGCCGATGTATTGGCCGTGAAAGCGGCCGTCCATATAGAACGTGAACTCGTGCGAGATGTCTGTCACGGAATGGATTCGCGGCGCCTGGGCGCTCGTGACCAAGGCCATAGCAATGAAAGTGAGCATGCGTTCTCTCCTCTACCGGCCGGTCGGTGTCGGCCTATGCATGGACATTCGACCCGAGTCGGTTTCGACCTGTTGGGAGGGCCGTGACCCCACGGGTAAGCTAGCGGCATGATGTGGTTCTTAGTCGCTGCAGCCTTGGCGTTCTCTGGCTCTGGTTCATCAGGTGGTTACTCGCGTCT